>JAUXAJ010000045.1 GCA_030620005.1 Promethearchaeota archaeon
AGTGAAAGAATCTTTAAAAATCATTTTGCTACCATACAAAAATTTGCTCGAGAAATGAAAAAAGTGAAGTGCAAGCCTGAGATGGAAGTATATGATATTGGTGGATTGTATAACATGCTTTTTCTTAATAAACAAGAAGGTTTCTTTGAACAACCCTTGCATTTTCAATTTGTATTTGGAGTGTTAGGAGGCATGCCTTTTACACCATTTAATTTGTCTGCTCTACTCCATGTGAAGCCACCAGATGCCACCTGGAGCGTGTGCGGCGTAGCCAAACAACAATTCTACGCAGGATTATCTGCTGCGGCCTCGAGAGGACATATCCGTGTAGGACTAGAAGACAACATACGAATGCCAAGTGGAGAATTAGCAAAGGGTAATTGGGAACAAGTGAAATGGGCGGCTAAAGCAGCAGAGATGTCAGGTCGAAAAATTGCTCAAGGTGCAGAAGCTCGTAAAATACTTAACTTATTGAAAGATGATATAGAATTGATTTGATTTTATAATTTCAAAAAGGTTTGCTTAAAAAGAATCTAAAATTTAACTAATCATAATTAAAAATTAATCTATTATAAATAAACAAGCAAAAGAGGAGAAAAAAATTCGCTTACTTGAATATGAAAGCAAGGAAATTTTTAAGAAGTATGAATTGCCTCTCTTAAATAATGTAGTGATTACTAGGGACGATGATCTTGCAAAAAAAATAGAACAATTTACTTTTCCAGCAATTGTTAAGTCCCAAATTGCAATAGGAAGTCGAAGAAAAGCGGGATTAATCAAAATTGCGCAAACAAGGGAAGAAGGTATAGAATTATGTAAAGATTTTTTTCAGAGAGAAGTTAGTGGCTTTAAAGTAGAAGCAATACTAATTGAAGCATTAGCAGACATACAACACGAATTTTATTGTTCTATAGCATTAGACGCTTCAGGAAGACAATTTTACTTGCTTGCTAGCGCAGAAGGAGGAATAGATATTGAGGAGGTTGCTGCCACTCGTCCTGAGGCTATCATTAGAGAGAGCTTCACGCTTACACGTGGATTAACGAGTGTTGCGGCTAAAAAGGTTGCTCAACAATTGGGCTTTAAAAATCAAAATGTTGAGGCTGCCACGGATATTTTTTTAAAAATATGGGAAATTTCAACACAAACCGAAGCGTTATTAGTAGAGATCAATCCCTTAGTTCTAACGCCTTCTGGTTTAATTGCTGTAGACGGAAAAATGATTTTAGATGAGAATGCAGCGTTCAGACAGCCTCTTACCCAAGAATTTCAAGAAAAAAAATACACGGATTTAGAGAAATATGCAAAAGAAAATAACTTGTTTTTCGTTGAGCTTGATGGAGATATCGGAGTTTTAGGTAATGGTGCAGGATTAACTTTAGAACTCGTAGATATATTATTTGAGCTTGGGATTAAACCCGCAAATTTCTTGGATCTTGGTGGAGGTGCAAGACCAGAACGAGTATTAAAAGCACTTAAACTTATTTTTAGGTTGAATCCTAAAGGAGTGTTAATAAATATCTTTGGAGGCATAACCCGTTGTGATTTTATTGCTGAGGGTATAGTTCAAGCTGTAAAGTCTTTTAAAGATGCCCCTCCTCTCGTAGTTCGCTTGATGGGTACCAAACACCTTGAAGGAATTGAGATACTCAAAAAAGAGGGCATGAATGCCTACAAGGATTTAATGGAAGCCGTAGAAAAAGTTAAAGAATTGGTAAAATAAAAAATACAAAGGTGGCAAAAATGTATATTGGAAAAGAATCAAAAGTTATTGTTCAAGGCATTACCGGTAGTCAAGGTAAATTCCATTGTGGATTAATGCTCGAATATGGTACAAACATCGTTGCAGGGGTAACTCCTAATAAAGGAAGTCAAGAAGTCCATGGCGTTCCTGTTTATGATACCGTGCAAGAAACAGTTGATAATCACGGTGCAGATACCAGCATCGTGTTTGTTCCTGCAAGATTCGCGTATGATGCCGTGGAAGAAAGCTTAAATGCGGGCATAACCCTCACGTGCATCATTACTGAAAGCATTCCTATATACGATACAATGAGACTCATAGATAAGGCTAAAAAAAATGGTTTGCATCTCGTGGGCCCAAATACTCCTGGAATGATAATTCCTGATCATATCAAATTAGGAATCATGCCTAACGATTTGGCTCATTTTGGTAATGTGGCAGTAATTTCCAAGAGCGGCACGCTTTCAAATGAAATAACTAAAGCCATTGGAGACGCAGGAATGGGGGTATCGGCACTTATAGGAATTGGAGGAGATCCAGTTCGTGGAACGACAATGCTTGAGGCAGTAGAATATTACGCTGAAGACAAGAATACAAAATTAATCGTTTTGATTGGAGAAATTGGGAGTGATGAAGAAGAGAAAGTAGCGGAATATATCAAGGGCAATGTTGATAAACCTATCATTGCACATATCGCGGGAAAACATGCTCCTGAAGGTAAAAGAATGGGTCATGCGGGGGCAATAATTTCAGGAGATTTTGGAACTGCTCAAGGGAAATTAAAGGCTCTAAAAGATGCTGGTGCGTATATAGCAAATTTACCTTGGGATGTACCTAACATTATAAGAAATATTATTAAATAAATTTTTTTCTTCCATGGCTACTAATAAAACAAATGCGAAATCAAGAAACTATAGAGTTTCGAAGATTTGCATGCTTATATCTGGAATTTGCATGGGAAATATTGGAATAATAATTACAATTTTAGAATCTTCTGGTCATTCTTTTTATTCAATTATTTTATTTAGAGGTATTTTTGGAACCATGTTTTTATCCATATTCATGTTAAAAACTGGCTCGTTTTCGAAAGCATTCATTAAAGAATCATTAACATTTCATTGGAAACCATTACTTCTATTAGGAATATTTAACTCAGCAATGAATATTCTTTATTTTATTAGTATATCGATATCTGGTTATGCCGTTTCTGCTTTTCTATTATACACCAGTGGAATTTATGTTCTTTTTTTTTTAGTTTTAACTAAACAAGAAAAGGTTTCGAAAATTAATCTTTTTTGTTTTATTTTAGCGATAATAGGAGTAGCGATTATAATGGAATTTTGGAGTGGAGATTTTTTTCCAATTGGCATTTTGATTGGTCTATTTTCAGGATTAGCATATGGAACATCAGTTTTTTTATTAAAAATTATTTATATTCAAAGAGACAAAAATTTTAATAATTTTAAAGCCAAGGGAGATTTTGACACCTTCCTAGCGTGGTGGTCTACTCTCTTTTTTATGTTTCTATTCTTACCATTTGGAGCTTCAGGTATTTTTCATTTAACAATAATTGATGTTTTTTATTGTCTACTCTTGGGACTTATTCCCACAGCCCTACCTTTTTTCTTATATAATTACGCTGTTAAAAACGATAAAGGGGGCAACATTATCATTTTATCTTATTTTGAACCCATCATGGCTACGATCAATGCCGCCATATTCTCACAAAAATTATCCTTATACACGATATTGGGAGGAACATTAATATTGATTGCAAATATCATAGTTTTAAAAATTTCCACAATTAATAACCGTAACTGAGAAATAATCTTAAGAATTAATATATTAAAACTTATTCAATTAATTTATTTCTATAAAGAAGTCATGTAAACGAAAAAACGAGAAATATTTCAAATTTTAACGATTGAAATAATGTATCTATCTAACAATTAGATATTTTAACCGATGGAGAGGTGGTTTGAATCCTTCGGGGAATGGAGATTTATATCTTTTTTCTTTAGCAGCATTTTCAAATTCTTTCCGAGCTTTTTCAACTAATTCCGGATTACTCATGAACTCCAGTGCAGTTAAAGCAATGATTTTAGCAGCGGTTAACATCCCTTTATGTCCAATACCCATTCCAGAAGTAGCTGTTGCTTGCCAAGAGTGACTTGAACCTCCCATTGCAAAGCAGGCGGTCCAGAATTCCCCTAAAGGCGTGTTCCACGAAACATCGCCAACGTCAGTGCAACCGGTACTAACTTGACCCTTTCCAATTGGAGGAATAATGATTGGGCATAGAGGTTCATTAAAGACTTTCATTGCTAAATCTTTCAAGTTTGGCGGGACAGCTTTCTTAATGCCGTCTAGAGCGTCTGGAGGTAATGTCTTCCCAATTTTTCTCGCAAATTCTTGTTCCTCCTCGTTAAATCGTGGAGGACCTACTTGTTTCATTTTTTCGTAAATCACATCGCTTACTACTTGATTACGGATGTGGTCATGTGTACCGTCTAAGAATTCAATTTCCATGCTAGTTTCAGTCATTAATTCAGCACCTTTAGCTATCTTAATTAGTCGATCATAAATTTCATCTACTTGATGGCGTTCAGGAGCACGAATGCAATAAAATACTTCCGCTTCGTCTGGAACAATATTAGGAGCGAGCCCACCATTGGTTATTACGTAATGAATTCGAGCGTCGGGGATCACGTGTTCTCGCATGTAATTAACCCCTACATTCATTAGTTCCACCGCGTCAAGGGCACTTCGACCATTATAAGGATCACTGGCAGCATGTGCCGTTTGACCATGGAATTTGAAAATCACGGAATTAATCGCACTATTCGAGCTTAATCTTACCGCATTAAACCCTTGTGGATGCCACGCTATAGAAATGTCAACATCTTCAAACAAACCGCCAGGATTAACCATATAAGCTTTAGAAGCAAAAATTTCTTCTGCCGGGCAACCGTAATATCGAATGGTTCCTTTTACTTCTCCCGCATCAATTGCTTCCTTAACTGCCAAAACACCTCCTAAGCCTGCTGTACATAGAAGATTATGACCACAACCATGACCAGGAGCCCCTTCTTTTAAGGGTTTTTTAGTAGGGTCAATAGCTTGATTCAAACCTGGCAACGAATCGTATTCCCCTAATACCGCTATTACAGGTTTCCCGCTCCCATAACTCGCTACAAAAGCAGTTGGCAAGGAAGCGACCCCATTATCAACATTAAATCCAGCTTCTTCAAGGTTTTTCATTAGTAATTTTGAAGATTCATGTTCTTTAAACCCTATTTCAGCATGTTTCCATATTGCGTCGCTAATATCTATTAATTTCTTTTTATTTGTTTTTATCCATCTCAAATACTGAGAAAATTTTTTCGTCATGTTTTCTCCATATAAACTTTATAATTATTATTTCCATTATTTTAAAAGCCATTAAATCAATTCTTTTTGATAATCATGATTTCAATTGATTTCGGAGTCTTTCTAATATATATTTCCTGAAGCTCTCTATTTTTTCGGGACTAAGATTATTTTCTATAGGTTCTGTAATAGGCGTTCGAAATCTGAACTCGTTTTCAATGTATGCCATTCCATAAGTTAATCCAAAAAAATAATAAGTAAAATAATCTACATCTTCTTCTTTAATTTCTCCCGCTTCCATTGCTTTCCTTACAACATCTTTTATAATATTTAATGGATTGACTAGCTTATATCCTTTTTCTAAAGGACCTCTCTTTTTGGATCGTGGTGGAGGAATTAAAAACAACATTTGATAGCGTTTATAATCATTTTTTACAAAGTCCAAGAAGAATATTACCATTTTTTCAAAAAGGTCAACATGATTACCTTGATGTTCATTTATTAGACTTTCCATTTGATATACAAGGTTTTCGTAGTCTTGAATTCTAATTGCAACCCACAGTTCTCTTTTGCTCTTTACATAATTGTAAAGGTTTGGTTGTGTCATGTTCAAGCGAGCTGCTAATTCACGGGTGCTAAATCCATGAGATCCTCTTGAAGTGAACAATTCTCGCCCGATATCAATGATTTCTTGATATAATTTCGATTTGTCCTTTTCTGTACGAGCAATCTTTCTTTTATTTTGTGTGTTATCCATATTATCTTACTTATAATCGGTTATTATTAATTTTTATTAAAAATTGACAACATTTTAATTTTCATATTATCACATTTTCACTTTATTAATATAGTAAGGAAAAGTTTATAAATGATCCTCGTTTATCTTTGATAAATTATCTTTGATAAGTCTAAATTTACCGTTGAAAACGAATATTTAATTAGTAGAGAGATAATGGAAGATTGTCAAAAACAAATCCATCAAGTAGAATTTTTGAATATTAATGAAGTATCGATAACAGAAAAGGAGCGAATTCGAACTACTTCTGGACAAAATGTTGAAGATTTAAAAGAATCCATACGTGACCTCGGGCTTTTTCACCCCATACTCGTAAATCATGATCACAAGCTCATATCAGGATACAGGAGACTTAAAGCTTGCAAGCAACTTGGTTGGGATATCATCCCCGCTTTTATAAAAAGGGACATAAGCGAAATAGACGAAATTAACATAGAATTGCATGAAAATATACGCAGAAAAAATCTTTCTCCTTATGAAATCGACATTGCTCTAGCTAAAATGAAAAAATTTTATGAAAAGCTCCATCCTGAAACAGTTCACTTAGCACGCAACAAATTAAATAAGAAGGGAAAGCAAGGAAAAAAATCGAATAAAGCGCAAGAGAGAAGGTTTTCACCCAATATCAACGAAAGCATGGAAAATTTCAATCAAAAAAACGGAAATGCAAAACGATTTACTCAAGTTGCAGCTGAATTTTCTAATTATTCAGAGCGAACCATTAGAGACAGAATTCAAGTTGGCGCTTCCATTCTAAAACAAAAATACGATGTCAGTACAATTAAATTGTATAAAAGAGGAAGAATAACTCATTCTGAAATGCTGCTAAAAGATAGGATGCGACGTAGGATAGAAAATGCCTTTAAATTAAGAAAAGAAAATCAATGGAAAAAGAAAAAGATGACAAGCGGGCCTCAACATTCAGTGATAACATGGTGTAAAGACTGTAAAAAAGCCATAATTTCGTTTTGTCCTGAATGTGGTAAACAAGTAATAACTTGTAATAAAGGCTATATCATATTAAAAAAATTGGATTCAACTAAATGTAAAGATTACACTGATTAAAATAACCCCTTGATATCTTTAAAAATATCCTCCAGAAGAGAACGCATTTCCTTCTTTAGAGCCCGTGATTATCAATACCTTCGCGTTTTTATCTGCTTCCATATCATCGAGCACTGTGAAAATTTCTAGGAAAGTGTCAAAAAACATTGCGTTTCTTCTCTTAGGCGTATTAAGTATAATCGTGCAAATGCCATTTTCTTCCTTCTCGTATAAAATATCCTTAAAATCTTCTACATTCATTTAATTTCATGTCTTTAACTTTAATTATTTGTACTTATAAAACTTCCTTGCGTCTTTTATCATTTTAAATGGATAACTTTAAAAATTAATTAAAAAAAAATGGACAGGCCATAATTTGATTATTTATAGGATTGTTTAACGCCACTTTTTATCCACTGCATCATAGCTGTCGATTCTTAAATCGTCTTTTGCCTTGATCAGCTTGTGTTTTGCAACCTTCTCTGACGGAGTCAGTGGCAGGTCATCGACATATTCTATGTAGCGTGGTACTTTAAAGTAAGCAAGCTTAGTTTTAGCAAATTCCACGATTTTTTCTGGAGGTAAGGTCTCTTTTGACTCACCCTCCTGAAGAACCACATATGCTTTTACTTCTTCTCCTCGGAGTTCGTCTGGAACCGGAATTATTGCAGCTAACTTAATTTTATCGTTTTCCATTAACACCCCCTCTACTTCAGCCGTGGATATATTTTCTCCAGTCCTGCGTACCATGTCTTTAATTCGACCGACCCAATGGAAATAACCTTTCTCGTCCTTAAAAGCCAGATCACCAGTATGAGCCCATCCTCCCTTCATGAACTCTTTCGTGGCCTCCGGGTTTTTCCAATATCCCAACATCATTTGCTCACCTCTAATCACCAATTCTCCTATTTCTCCATCCGGAACTTCTTCTCCCTTTTCGTTCACCACTTTAGCCTCCTTTGTGCGCACAGGCGACCCCATCCCACCAGTACCAACACATTCAGTATCCTCTATAGGGACAACTAGATCAATCCCAGTTTCGGTCATGCCAAACGCTTCTCTCCATGGAACATTCCATCGCTTTTCAAAAATCTCGTGATATTGCGGGATTATGCCAGAACAAATGACAAATTTGACCTTGTGATTCTTTTCGAGCTCAGGATTTTCATCCTGCTTCAAGAGGTAAAAGGGCATCGTTCCAAGAACGTAAAAGAATGTAACCTCGTGTTTCTTAATAGTTTGCCAGAATTTAGACGGGGAAAATCTGTGCATTATCACCAGAGGGATTCCTTCCATTAGACAAATTATAGTATTCCATTGTGGATCCATGTAATAAAACGGCTGGGCCGTCAGATTAACGTCGTCAGTATCGGCTTGAAAAAATCCGGTAGCCAACACTCCTATTATCATCCAATAACGGTGTGTAAGCATGCAGCCCTTTGGAAAACCAGTGGTTCCAGATGTATATTGAATGTTTATCAAATCATTCTCCGTGATATTTTTGATGGTAAATTCATCCGAGGAGTTTTTAGTTAGTTTCTGATAATCATGATATCCCTCTGGCACGCTTCCCAAAACAACCACGTGCCTTATTCCCGGGACATGATCCTTAACCTTTTCAAATTGAGGGAGATAATCAGAGTGGATGACAATAATACACGCTTCAGAATTTGTCAAGATATACACCAGATCGTGGTCATTATAATAGATGTTCGTGGGAACCAAAACCGCTCCAAGCTTAGCAAGGGCCAGCCAAGTAATAGGAAATTCAAATCCATTCGGAAGCATTATACTCACATGATCTCCTTTAGTAACCCCTAGCTCTTTGAGAACATTAGCAACTCGATTAACCCGGCGATTAACCTCAGTAAAAGATAGCTTTTCATCCTCATAAAAAAAAAGTGTTTTATCTCCGTGTTTTTGAGCCGCCTCCTCTAATAGATGGCCTATACTCTGCCATTTTAAATCAATCTTATCCATTATTATCCCACCACTTGATTATCTAAATGAATTTGGAGATTTCGATAAATATCTTCACCTGTACTCATGTTATATCACTTTTTTAATATTTTGTTTTTTTTTTGTTTTTTGTTTTAAGTCAAGACTTTTTTGTAATTAATAGTTTGATTATAACTTAATACTTATAGTTTAATAATAAAATAGTTTGATTAATTAAAAAAAATTTAAAATTTAAAAATATAAATACTTAATTATTTCCGAAAATAATATAGAGCAGATAAATTTCTGCCATGGAATGTTTTAAAATAACTTTCATTAAAAAGGTTAGAATTGAGAAAAACCTTAATCAAGAAAACCCACCGAAAAAGTGTGTGCAAACTCGTAGGAAACTATTTCCGAAAGGCAGTAGTAGTTCATAGAATTCTTGAATTCCTTTAAGGATAGTGATTTTTTCAATAAATTATAAGAAAAATATTTCAAAAAAGAAAGAATAAGAAAATTTAAATTCTTATTTCATCGAATCCATGAGTTGTTTTTGAAGTGTAGGTCTATCTATTTTGGCCAAACGTGTTATAGGAAGTTCTTTCATTATAACAACTTTCCTTGGAACCTTGAAGTTTGCTAATTGTTCCTTGCATAGATTTATAATTTCTTGTTCATTTATAGTTTGTCCTTTTTCTGGAACGACAGCAACCCAAACAACTTCATTGTAAATTTTATCAGGCATCCCTATTGATGCTACCATGGCTACCTTAGGATGTTGAATTACGACAGATTCTACTTCCATTGGCATCACCGTATAACTTCCAACTCTAATGATGAACTTCTTTCTTCCCTTTATATAAATGCGCCCATCTTCAGTTACATACCCCAAATCTCCAGATTTACACCAACCACCTTCCAAAAATGTTGCCTTGTTTTCTTCAGGCATTTTGTAATATTCAGAAATTGTTAAACTACCTCTAAAAAGCATTTCTCCAATTATTCCAGCTGGTACTTCATTGCCATTCTCATCAACAATCTTCATTACAGTTTCTGGTAAAAGCTTTCCAATATATCCCTCTGATAATTCCTCGAGCGAATCTCCGACTTCGGTAAAAGTAACTTCTGGTCCAAATTCGGTGCTTCCATACGCATTCAAAATATTGGGACATATTCTTTCTTTAATACCAGTCAGTAATTCCAAGCTTAGTTTCTCTCCGCTTACAACACATAACTTCAATGAAGAAAGGTCAAAATCATCTAAATCGGGTAAACTCAATATAATTGCATACATTGTTGGAACGCCGCCGATCAATGGAATTTTAAGTTTAGGAATGGCCCTCAAGACTGCGTAAGGATTCCATTGTTCTTGCAAAATAATTTCATTTCCTCCTACTATAAGTGTAGCAAACATCTCAACTGACCCTCCGACGTGACTAGGAGGAAGATTACTAAGCATCGTGAACCTTGGATCTGCTCCGTATTTTATCATCCTTTCTCTAAGATAATTTGATTCAATATAACTAGCACGCTCTATATTTCTATGAGAAAGCATTGCAGCTTTAGGTACACCTGTAGTTCCTCCTGTAAAAATGATAAGGGCACCATCATTCGGGTCCAACTCGGACCGTCTTTTTTCCAGCTTTTCACTCAAATTGTATTCTTTTTCTAAAAGCCCTTCAAAAGGAGTTCCAAATTCATCCTTACCGATCATGAAGTATTTAATGTCTGGATTGAGCTCCGAACTAAGTTCTTTAATATTCTGAGCAATATCGTATCCTCGAGCTTTTCCTATTAAAAAAACTAGTTTTGGTTCCACGTGAGGAATAAATCGACGATAATCTGCAGGCCTAAAGCGTACATCCATTGGAACACATATGGCGCCAATCGAATTAGCTGCCATATAAATTAAAACATATTCCATTATCATTGGTAAAATCGTTACCACACAATCGCCCTTTTCAACGCCTAAATCAAGCATGGCTTGGGCTAAGTGATCGATATTTTCTTCAAATTGTTTTGCGTTTAATTTTTTCCACTTGAATTTAATAAGGGGGAATTCTGGATCTATTGATGCCCAATGCTTTACATATTGATATAGAAAATCAAATCTAGGTACATCCATTTTTTTAATTTTCACCTACTAAATCGTTGTTTCTTATTTTTTTTACATTATTTTATTTTGTTATTAATTAATAACTCAAGTTTGTCTAATATTTTAATTATATTTATTATATATTATTTAATCTTGGAGATATTCTAAAATATATCGCTGTGCTATCAAATCTGAACTAACCATACCTAACACTTTTCCTTCTCGTACTACTGGCATTGCTGAAATCTGATATTGTTCAAGCTCGCGTACAATGTCTAAAATAGTAAAGTCCGGAGATACTATAACAACATCCTTAGTCATGATTTTATCAAGTTTTACATTCATTACTCCCTTAGCTGTAGCCTTAGTGACATCCCAATCTGTTACCACTCCTACAAGCTTATTTTCAGAAAGCACAGCAATAATGCCCCTGTTTTTGCTGATAATTAACGCAGCAGCTTCTTTTAAAATACTATTAACATCTATAGTCGGTATTGGAACCATTATATCATTTGCAGTAAGTTCACTTTCTTTTGCTGTAAGGCGCTGAATACTAATATGTCCGGCCGCAGCAAAAGGTAGCATGTCTGGTTGAGCTGCTAATAAATCAACTAATTCAATAATGTTATTACGAATAATATTTTCCCTGAATTCTTTTCCAGCTATTAATCGTTGCTTTGAAACTTCTGCAAACTCATCGGAATGATCTTTTAACCACTTATCTACTGCTTCACGATCACCTAACATTTCTTCTGGTATTTGAAGACGATCAGGAGTTTTAACAAGGTGTTCTTGGGCTGCGTATATAACACCACCAGAATTTACCAGATAATCATTAGCTATCATCACCCCTTTTTCGCGATAAACAATTTGTTCCATTCGAATTCGAGCAGCTTTTCTATTCGGATCGGGGGAATATGTATTAGCACCTTCAACAATCAATGACCAATTGCCCATTCTATCAACAATCATGGAGGGATTTTCAGATTGTCGTACTCCTAAATAATTAAATATAGGAGCAGCTGGGATCATGCAAAAAGCATTTTCAAGAAGTAGATTATTCGCATTTGTAGAAAATTTAGTAGGATGTTTATATCCCCTTGACATAATCTTTTTAATAAAGTAAGCACTAGTAACTAGTTTCTGTTCTTTCCATAATTCAAAGAGCTCAATAACTGGAAGACCAGTTTCATTATATAAATATCCTTCCAAATCACTAATACCTATTACTTTTGCTTGAGGAATTCGTTCTTTTAATATTCTTGCCGCATGGGCACCAACAGCTCCAAATCCTTGAATTAATATTTTTATATTTTTTTGTTCTGGAATTTCTAAATTAGCAAATTGGGGAAGAACTCTGAGTCGGGGCATTATTTCTAGCAGGGTTTGTAAAGCAATTACCACACCTCCAGCAGCAGCACCAAGTTCATCAATACGATTACCACCCATATCAGCAGGCTTAGATACTGCACTATCTAATCCATTTTCTATAGCTATTGTTTTCATATCAGCATCATTAGTACCTACATCAGGTCCCGGAACATAAATATCTACATAACGACGAATTAAACGAGCAAAACCACGCACTATTTCACAATGCTCTTCAAGTGAAATATCTCTCCCAGCAACTATTCCTGATTTTCCACCACCATAGGGCAGATTAGCTGCTGCATTTTTTAAGGTCATCCCACGAGCTAAATTATATATGTCAGAAGGAATGGTATCTGGCAGCATCCTAATTCCGCCCATAGAAGGACTGCCCATTGAAAGATTATCAACTATTAAATAACCACCTATTTCTAAATGGGTATCCTCATCCCATAAACAAACTACTAGTTTTGGGCCAATTTTATCACTATTAATTCCTAATCGTGATAGAAGATGAACATCTAATTGATTAAGTTCTAAATAACATTTACCATTATCTCTTTTAACTCTAGTTTTCAGCGCAGTTTCTGGTAAATGTTCTTTTAGATAAGCTTCCATCTTTTTAGGTATCATTACTACACTCCATTTGTGAAATTTAATTACTAGCTATATAGAGCAGTTGATTATTGAAATTTTATTAAAATTTTAAGATCAAGATTAAAATTAAGCACGAAATCATTTAAGTATTTTGATCGAGTTATAGAGAGTGTCATTTATCGAGAAAATTCAAATTTACATTTTAAAAAGAAATAAAGATAATATTTAAATCTTTATATTTTTTTACAAAAAAGATCCTGGTTTTGCCCTTATCATTAATTTTCGCGATTGAATTTAGAGAAATGTTTAAATACGAAAAAATTATATTAAATACGTACAATGAACTTAAAGAATTTTCTTGAACAAATAGATATTGAACAGATTTATCAGCATATTTTAAAACTTGAATATGTAAAGGATCCCATTGACACGTTTGACAAATTAAATGAAGCTGCAGATTATATAAAATCTAAATTTGAACAATATGAGCTAAAAGTTCAAGAGCACGTATTTAAAGTTGAAGGGTTCGAGGGTGAATTTAGAAACATCGAAGGCTATATTGGACATGGAAGAAGTCCTGAATTATTAATTGTATCTCATTACGACACGGTTGCTAATTGTCCCGGAGCAAACGACAATGGAACGGGAATTAGTGTAATGCTTGAAGCTGCTAGAAATTTTGCTCAAGTAGAAACGAAAAGAAACCTAAGATTTATATGCTTTTCTTTGGAAGAATTCAATCCTACAATTGAGTTAAAAAAGAGGGAGATTTCTCGAAAATATGGAATTATTGATAAATACAATCGACCAACCTCATTAAAAACTTCAAAATTAATGAAAAAATTTAGACATATTTATGGAAGTTTCATGGATAAAGGAGATATTTTACCAAGTGCTTTAATTAAGGCAACGAGAGAATTGGAACTAGATTTAACTGAAAGTGAATTAAACTATTTTCAAGAACTTTCAAAACTCTATGAAATTGTTACGACACATGCAACTACAGGAAAAACAGGAATAATGGGAAGTAGCGCTTGGGTTAATGATAACCTCAATAATCAAAAAGAGATCATTGGAGTCATGGATTTAGATTCTGTAGGGTATACTTCCAAGGATAAATTTTCCCAAAAACTTCCTTTAGGATTGAAGTATAAACCTTTTCCAAATTATAAAATTAATCAAAAACAATCAGTGGGAGATTTCTTAACAATAATAGGGGATAAAAACTCTGGAAGAATTGCTGATATCTTTTGTGAGCAATGCAGATTGGATTATATTGATCTTGGGTATGTGCGGATTCAACCGTCATTAAGCTTTGATCAAATGGCAAAGAATCTAAATCAACTATTATGGGCTGATCATGCTCCATTTTGGCAGAAAGAAATACCCGGGTTGTTTTTAACTGATACTGGCAATTTAAGGACGCCTTACGAACATATTCCCGCAGATACAATTGATAAACTGGATTTTGAATTTATTGAGAAGGTATGTAAGGCGACAATTGCTACTGCATTTAAATTAACTATAAATGAAAATTGAGAAATTAACATGAAAAAAATTAAAATTTAGGTGAATTAAATGGAACAAATGTCTAAAGAAGTTTATGAAAGGGCGGAGAAATTCATTCCTTGGAATATTTTCCATCTTATATATAATAATGAAGCATTTCCCTATTGGATTGGAGAAAGTGACTGCTTTTGGTATTTGAAATGCACTAGAAATGGAAATAAGTTCATGTTTGTTGACGCAAATAAAGGTACTATAGAACCTGCTTTTAATCACGAGAAACTTGCTAAATCATTATCAGAAGCAATGGATAAATCTATAGAACCGAACGATTTACCCTTTAGAAATATTGAATACATTGATGAGGGTAAAGCATTAAAATTCGAAGCAAATTATACAAAATATACATGTGATTTAGAATCTTATGTGTGCAAAAAACAGAAGCGAGATAAGTTTATTTCTAAAACGGCTCTCGTCTCACCAGATGAGAATTATATAGCTTTTAAAAAAGGCAATAACATTAACATACGTTCTCTAGTTGATCGTAAAAAGGTTGCCTTGACTAATGATGGAATACCATACAATGATTATGGCACTTCACCAGATTGGAACATGACTGGTGTATCAGACCGCATGATGGGGATAAAAAAACCTATTGTTGCTATTTGGTCACCCGATTCAAAAAAATTAATTGTACACAAACTTGATCAGAGTAAAGTAAAGGATCTTCATCTTATTCAATCAATGCCGACGGATGGAACATTTCGACCTAAATTATATGGTTATAAGTTTCCGATGCCTGGTGATGAGAACGCTGGCACTGCAGAGCTAATAATTTTAGATATTGAGAAAAAAGCAAAACTAATTGCTGATCATGGACCAGTTGCAGTACGTCTCTTCACTCCGATTGAAGAAAAATTTATCTGGTGGAGTAAAGATAGTAAACTTGTATATTTCATTGATATTACCCGTGGATACAAAAAAATGAGGCTATGTGAAATTGATGTTAATACAGGACATACCCGTGTCATGATAGAAGAAGAAAGTTTAACATTTATTGGACCCGTGGTCATTCCTGAAGCTACGGATAATTATCGTAATCATAATGTTAAAGTCGTGAATGAGGGAAAGGAGGTCATCTGGTTTTCACAAAGAGATGGATGGGCACATTTATACCTTTATGATGGGGAGAAAGGAGAACTGAAAAATCAAATAACTTCTGGGGAATGGGTAGTGCGCAATGTTATTCATGTTGACGAAGAAAATCGAATGATCTATTTTACCGCAGGTGGTAGAGAAGAAGGAGGTGACCCCTATTTTCGCCATTTATATCGAATTAATTTTAATGGTTTAGATTTAAAATTATTAACACCTGAAGATGCAGATCATATAATCAAGTTTTCTCCAACAGGAAATTTCTTTGTTGATATCTATTCTAAAATAAACACGCCTCCTATAGTAGTCTTGCGAACAAGTGATGGAAAATTAATATCCAAGATAGATGAAGCTGATATTGAAGATGTTTTAAAAATGGGATGGCAATTGCCAGAACCTTTCAAAGCAAAAGCACGGGATGAAAAAACAGATATTTACGGGTCTATTTTCAGACCAACTAATTTTGATCCATCAAAAAAATATCCAATTATCGATGTATCATATCCAGGACCTCAAACCATTCGAACTCCTAAAACTTTCCCTTCACATTTTGATCCGAGTGGAATGTTGCTCTATTGGGAATTACAGGCGATTGCAGAAGTAGGTTTTATTGTTGTAACTATTGATGGACTAGGAACTCCATTAAGATCAAGAAAATTTCACGAATTATCGTATGGAAATCTAGGAGATGCAGGGGGATTAGAGGATCACATTTGTGCTTTAAAACAGTTAGCGAAACATTATCCTAATTTTGATCTGGATAAAGTAGGAATTTACGGTCACTCTGGTGGAGGATTTGCGGCTGCAAGAGCAATTCTGCAATTTCCCGATTTTTATAAAGTTGCCATATCTTCGGCTGGAAATCACGATCAACGTGCTTACATGGCTGATTGGGGTGAACATTATCAAGGTATGCTGGAGGGCGATAATTATTTGAATCAAGTTAATGCGGAGTTAGCTAAAAATCTAAAAGGTAAACTATTATTAATATACGGAGATATGGACGACAATTCTCATCCCGCAATGACAATTCAACTGATTGATGCATTGGTTAAAGCTAATAAGGATTATGATCTCATGATACTGCCAAATCGTAATCATGCATTAGTTATAGAACCTTACTTTCTTCGAAAAAGATGGGATTATTTTGTGCTGAACCTATTAAATCTGATCCCTCCCAAAGAATATGAAGTTAAAGGAATAGACCCAGAACTTCTTTCTCGATTAGTGTATTATACTGTAATTAAATAGCTCTACTACTCCTAAAAAAAAAGGAAAATATATTGGATATATTAATTCAAGCCTTTTTTTAGTAGGTTTTTCGGGAGGTCTTTTTTTTACGCTATTACTAACTTACAATTCTGATTATAATGTAGTCAAGGCACCCCTGATTCTATTTCCAATTGTATCAACACTAATAATTCTTTTAAAATTTGATAAGGATAAAAAAAAGAAATTATAAATCTTTCAATTGTTTTCATTAATTTTGTATATTTCAATTAACAAAGCTTTAATTATTGCATGATCATCTTCAAGTTTAGGGCAATATTTATTAACGAAGTTAACATTAATTGAGATTAATGAAATTGAAAATAATAAAATTTAAAAAACAACAATTTCTCATAGATAAAAGAAAAAAATTATAAAATTGATCATTTATGAGTGAATCAAAAGAAATAAAAGATGAAATAATCACACAAGGTCATTCAAGAAAGATAATGCTATCCTTTTCTTTGACTAGTGCTGCAATGGCAATGCTACCAAATGTTGTATTTGCACAATTACCCATGTTTTATGAAACAGAGATTTTATTACCCATGAATTTAATGTTCTTTGCCTATATTCTTTTCACGATTTGGGATGCGTTTAACGATCTATTGGCAGGGAGTTTAACTGATCGAACCACTAGGTTAACTAAACGATGGGGTAAACGATTTCCTTGGATCCTAATCACGTCAATTCCGTTTTGTTTTACATTAATAATGCTTTTTTCACCTCCAGATATGAATATTGTAGGAGTAGCCGGGGTATTTTTGTGGTATATAATTGGGCTTTTAATTTTTGATGGCTTTTTTTCCTTTTGGAGCATCTGTTTTCAAGCACTTAGCACGGATAAGTTTCGGTCAGATGAAGAAAGAACGAAATTAGCTGGATATATGGCAGCTACAGCTACTTTAGGAGGAGGACTTGGAGCTACAATTGCTCCGCTCTTCATTATATATGGTGATCCAAGTTCATACGTAAATGTAATGATTTGGGTAGGTTTGATAGGGCTTGTTCTTGTATTACTATCAATTCCTGGTGTAAGAGAGAGTAAAGAAATGATAGAAAGGGCGTTAAATGCACCTGCTGCTCAACGGGATGAAAAAACTTTAAGAGATTTATTTAATACCATGAAACATGGATTTCGAAATAAGAATTTTGTAGGTTTTATTTGTTATATGATTGGAAGTTCCGTGTTTGTAGCTCTCTTCTTACCATCAATTGCTTATTATGTGAGATATGTTCTAAATGAACCAGCAGCGGTCCAAACTCTTCTTCTATTACCATATTTATTAGCGGGGATACTTCCAATACCATTTTTTATCTGGATTACAAATAAAGTTGGACACATAAAGTCATTTAAAGTTACTATCTTGATATTACCCTTGAGTTTGGTACCTCTCTTATTTGCCCAAGACTTAATCACTGTGATGATTTCAGGAATGTTAATTGGTGCTTTCACGGGGTTGCATGGAATAGTGTATGCTCCTATTATGGGAGACCTTATAGATGAAGCATCCATAAAAAATGAAAGGCGAGTAGATGGTTCTTATTATGCAATCATTATTTTTATCATGCAAGCAGGACAATTGATACAATATCTAACATTTTGGTTACTACATGATGTTTTCACTGACTTTGATCCAACTGCTCAAGTACAGAGTCCTTTAGCAATTTGGGGAATAAGAGTGCAAATAGCATTAGTTCCGATTATCGCATTGTACATTGGAGTGTTTATCTTCTTGAACTTATGGTCAATAACTCCCGAAAAAGTTATATCATTTAAAAAACAGCTGAAAGAACTTGATATTTAATTGATATTTAATTGAATCTAATAAATTTTTAAATCATATTTTTTTTAAAAACTCATGAAGTTATTAGCATGACTGACTTCAACAAAAAATTAGCTAAACTAGCCGTGAATTTCTCGGCTAAGGTAAATGAAGGAAATAAAGTCATAATCAGAGGGCCCGAATTTGCAAAAGATTTAATTCAAGCATTATACATTGAAACTCTTAAAAAAGGCGCTCATCCTCAAGTACTTATTGATTCAATAGAATTAAAAAGGCTTTTTTACATGCATTCTTCAGATAACCAGCTGGAATTTGGAGATCCTATTAGAGAATTCTATGTAAGAAATTATGATAAACTCATTTATATTCAATCTGATGATTATTATTCTAGTAAACTTAAAGATATTGATTCAAAAAAAATAGCTAAAGCTAATGGTAATCCAAATCATAAAGCTCTAAGGAAACTCTTTGAAGAAAGAAGACATGATGGTAAGCTTGATTTTACATTAATACCCTATCCATCTGAAGTTTTTGCTATAGAGGCTGGCATGGATCTTGCATCATATAAAGAACTTGTAAAAAACGCGTTGTTTTTGGATAAAGAAGATCCAATCAAAGCATGGGAAGAATTGGGTAAAAAACAACAAAATTATATAGACTATTTAGAGAAAGTGGATGAAATTCATATCATGGGAAAGGATACTGATCTTACTTTATCTGTCAAGGGAAGAAAATGGATAAATTGCTATGGAAATCAAAGCATGAATTTACCTGATGGTGAAATATATACAGGACCAATAGAAGATTCTATAAACGGACACATTAGGTTCAATTTTCCTGGGATTTATCAAGGAAAAGAAATAGAAGATATTTTTTTAGAATTTAAAAATGGAAAAGTTATAAATGCTAGCGCCTATAAAGGCGAAGATTTCCTAAAAGAAATCCTTAAAATAGAAGGAGCAGATGGTGTAGGTGAATTTGCCATGGGTACTAACTATGGAATAACTAGATTTACTAAAAATATGCTATTTGATGAAAAAATTGGTGGTACTCTCCATGTAGCTTTAGGTAATGGATATAAACCTACAGGAAGCAAAGCAGAATCTGGCATTCATTGGGACATACTAAAGGACATGAGATCTAAAGAATCTGTTATTTATACTGATGGAAACTTAATTTTTGAAGCAGGAAAATGGAAAATTTAGTTTTTTTTGTATCTTTTTTTTGAAAGGAAGTTTTTATTAAAAATTCATATTTTAAATATTCTCTTTGGATTCGAGTATAAAGCTTGTTCAGCAAGATCAACTGCATCCATCTCAAAGATATGCCCTCTATTATAGAGATCTTCAAGAGTTCTAATTAATACATCTTTGGCAATCTGCAATGCTCCATATGCGCCTTCTACTATGGCACTATCCCCTCCAAAAAGAGAAGTTCTCTGCGTGGGAGTATGATAGAAAAACCATCCTTGTTTTACTAACATGTCTCCAACCTCAAAGATCTCCGTTAATATTTTTTGAGCCGCTGTTGGGGATATTGCTGGAAGCCAGCATAGATCGGCATTTATATTAGGAATTTGATGAAGCATGCCTGCTAATTTATTGAAGGGATAATTCCCGTGCATTATATCAAAATAGAGGTCAGGAAATTTTAGAAATAAATTACTCAGATTTATTGCATCAGAACCATTATCATACATCCTCGCAAGTCCCGCGTGTATTTGAATTGGAACTCTCCAATTTTCTTGCATCCATTCCAAGAGAAAATGCATCATATAATCACTAAAGAGCCAACATTCTTTTTCTGAATGGGGAGGATTATTATACATTTTTCTTAGCGTTGCTTCATTTTTAGATGGCTCAGGGAAATATAATGGGCGTTCATAAGCCATCTGAAGCTTGATGCATTTGTAATGCCCACTTTTTTTTAGAAAATTCATTAACTTCTCTGTAATATCCAAGTAATCATCTAAAGTTTTAATATCTTCTAAATTCATGTGCAATTTATCTTGAGCAAACCAATAAACTAATGGACCATTCCCATTTCCATATTCATTTTTCATTGAGACCTTACCTTTAGGAACGTTTATTCCTTCCATTATGCTTGGAAGACATGCCGCGGCTTGGCACATTGGTTGGGGCATTTCGAGGTGATCTTCTAAAGAGATATCTTGAATTAAATATTCAACATTCATTTTTTCTTGTAAAACGTCAGAAAAATGATTATAACTATTCTTTTCGAAATCCTCATGATAAGCATTATTGATCTCTTCTTCCATCATCTTTAGATAGGCTTCATTGATAGGTCCTTCAATTCCATATAACTCTTCTAATGCAATCAACCATGATCTTAAATATCCCGTGCCATAATATTTTTTCAATTCTTTGAGCCAATCTTCATGAGTTCCCTCTGGTTTAATATAAATATAAGATTGATAGAAGATATCCGGAGCAATAAGCTTTCTTTCACGATTATTTAATATAGCTATTCTACCTTTTAAATCCTTTATTCTCCAAAAATGTTCGTGAGTGTCGATGATCTTCATTTCCGAAATTTCTTGCCAAAGACATTGATAAAATCTTGATTGTTTTTTTCTAAGCGTTGTAAAATATGGCATTTTTTTTACTTCTTAAATGTTAATATAATTCCACCATTAAGTATTAAATAATAGAGCATCAACATCAGTCTGGTTAATTAAAATAGGAATTTCAGTTCAACTCAAAAGAAATTGTTAATCTTTATCCTAAAATAAAAATCTTCCTTTTTCATATATCAACTTACCATCAGCAAAAATTTGTCCTTCCTCTCTCATATCAGTTAATATATCCCAATGGAGAGCACTTTTATTTTGGGATAATGTCTGAGGATATCCCATTCCTAAGGCAATATGAATAGTTCCCGCAATTTTTTCGTCAAATAAAATGTTCTTGATATATTTAGTCATCTGATTATTTGTGCCTATTCCAAATTCACCAATTCGATTAGCTCCAGATATTTTTAAAACATTTTCCATGATATCTTGATTTGTAGATGATGTTGCATCAACCACTTGACCATTCTCAAACGTGAGGCGTAAATTTTCTAATTCCTTACCTTGATAAATTGCGGGGTATGAAAAAGTTATATATCCATTAACAGAATCTTCTATAGGTCCCGTAAATATCTCTCCATCTGGTAAATCCATTTTTCCATCAAAATTAGCCCATTTTCTTCCCTTTATGGACATTTGCATATCGGTATTTTTATTTACAACATGTAGTTTATCTACACTCTCGAAATAATCACAATAAACTTGTTGTTGACGGGATAATTCTTGCCATTCTGAAATAGGATCAGGTTTATCTAAGAATAATGTTTTCTCAACCATATTGCAATATTCTTCATAACTCATTTTAGCATGCTGAGCAGCTCCTTTAGTGGGATACGGAGCAACAATCCACTTGATTTCTCCAGCTCCTTGACGTTCAAAGAAAGTTTGATAAAATTCTGCAAAAGAATTCGAATGTTTAATCGTTTTTTTTGTTTTGATATTAGTAACCTCTTCTGGATTAGAAGGTGCACGAATTCTTATTGCTACATCAAAATTTTTTACTATATATAATAAAACTGGATCTGGATTTCTTAACTGAAAGTTTTTTGCTTCCGTGTATAAGATATATTGTAAACCAGGAACGTCTAATCTAGTATAAGGATGACCACCAGC
>JAUXAJ010000207.1 GCA_030620005.1 Promethearchaeota archaeon
CAAAAAAATTGGGCCATCGATGATAGTTTAATTTGGGGCGATTATTACTTGGTTGAGGCATTAATGAAAGTTTTCTTGAGCAGACATGATAAAAAATGAAAAAAAAGATAATTAAGGTTTATTTATTCAGTTTCTCTTTTATTTCTTCTGCACGAGAAGCTAATATGGCTTCCACCTCGCCTTTATCTTGTTTATAAGTAAAAAGCACAATAATCCAAGTTCCTACATTTACCAATCCCGCGATAGCAGCAAAAAGAAAAGCAATCGTATATCCATTTGGGGTAAACAATACAATTAGGTAGCCTCCTATGACAACACCAATCGCTACACCAATTTGATCGATAAAGTTAGCAGTTTGGTAAGTTGTTGCCCTATGCTCTGGTAGGTTTATTTCTGAAATTGCGCTTTGCCAGACCGGTTGCGTTCCCGAACTTATAAAGAACCCTAAGGTTAATAATATCAGGAATATAGTAAATTCGGGCATCATGAATAATTCTCCCATATCAGTCTTTCCTGTAGCGTCCCAAGGAATGAATATTGCTATTAAGAATATTGGCGTATAAGCAATTAGTAATATCAAGCACATTTTTATTTTTGATAAATCATCTTGCGTCTTTTTATAGTAACTGTCAGCAATCTTACCCCAAACAGGAGGAGAGATAAATCTCGCAATCATAATTATTAATGAGAACATGAGCGCCATATTTGCGTCTAATTTATGTTGTTGCGTGAGCCACATGGTCGCAAACATGAAAATTCCTGAAGGAAGGGCGTCAACAAAATTTAAAATTAGGATGATATTACTCTTTCGCTTGAAGATATTTTTCAGGTCTTTAAAATTAATAGTGTAATCATAATTAACATCCTCATCCTTTAAGATTTCTTCTAAAGCATGTTCCTTTGCTCCTTTTTTTGGCATTTTAATAAAAAATATTAAGACCGACAGAGTCATTGTGATGATCCCCGTTACTATGTAAGGAGTTCTCCAATTACCAAGATTAAGAAATGTTATGAATATAGCGACCCCAAATACCACCCCTATTAACCCAAAAAGAAGCAATATTCCGTAATTAGTACTTCTCTTTTCTGGAGGTGTTATATCGGAGATTAAAGCAAAGGTAACTGGACTTATAATCCCGTTGCCTACTCCTATTAAAATAATTACGACGACAAATAATTCCCAAGACCATACAACTCCAGCAAAGATGCAGCTTATTCCGGTAAATAATCCTCCAAAAATCGCAACGGGTTTTTTTGAAATCTTATCTACATAATAGGCCGCGATCAAACCAGCACCAGCAAATAAAAGCACAGTCGACCCCATTAAGTTTCCTAACATTATCTCGTCAATGTTCCAAGCGGTTTCTGATTCAACTATCCAAGGTAATATAAACGAAAAAATGTTATATGCCAAGCCAGTAAAAATCGAAGTCATGATTACGATTAAAATTGAAATCCTTAAAATAAATTGACCTTTTGATTCAGACATGATTAACACTCAAAAATTGATATAATCATGATATAAATTCTATAATATAAAAACCTTTTTCTGTTCTAAATAGTTAAATCAAATACCAAAAACATTTATATTGAATATATAAATGAAGAAATTATTAGAAAGTATGATTTAATCATGGACTTAAAATCAATTCCTTTTTTTCTTGGTAGCGACGCTTTAGAATGGGTTAATAAAACTTTTAACGCAATGACGTTAGAGGAAAAAATTGGTCAAGTAATGATACCCAATGTGTCAGTGTTTGCTAGAAAAAAAAAGTTAAAAGATATCCTTCGCTACAATCCAGGTGGTGTATTTCTCCATCTAAGTCTAAAGGGAATTCAGAGAAAAAAAGTGACTTTTCTTCAAAAAAATTCAAGAATTCCCATGTTAATAACAGGGGATTTAGAATTTGGTGGTTTTGGGGGGATGTTAAAAGGAACTTTTTTTAATACTCAGATGGGGATTGGTGCTACTAATGATGAGATTCATGCATATCGGTGTGGATTAGTAACAGCACGAGAAGGCAACGCATGCGGTTTTAATTGGACTTTAAGTCCACTTGTGGATATTAACTATAATTTTCAAAATCCAATAATAAATATAAGAAGTTATGGTGATAAACCAGAATTAGTTTCGAAAATGGCGTGTTCGTATATTAAAGGTATTCAAGAGTTAGGAATGGCTGCCACGGCGAAACATTGGCCTGGTGATGGTGTAGATGATAGAGATCAACATTTAGTAAGTAGTGTCAATTCATTTGATATTGAACGATGGAGAGAATCTTTTGGAAAGGTCTATAAAGATGTCATTGACTCAGGAGTAAAAACAATAATGTCCTCATTTATAGGTTTGCCTTCTTACCATTCTATTAATGGAAAGTCTGTACCTGCGGGAATTTCTGAAAAATTAAACATTGAATTATTGAGAAAAGAACTAGGTTTTAACGGCTTGATTGTAACAGATGCAGTAGGAATGGGAAGTCTCATGTCTCAAGGTCCAAAAGAAGAAGTTTATCCAAAAACTATTGCTTCTGGTGTGGATATGGTATTATTTTCAGATGAAAGGGCTTATGATTTTAACCTAATAAAAAATTCAATAGATAATGGAGTTATAACGGTGAAACGACTTGACGAGGCAGTTATGAGAGTTCTTGCATTAAAAGCTTCTTTAAATCTTCACAAAAAAGAATTAATACCTAAGAAAAAAAAAATAAAACGAATTATTGGTAATAAAGAGCATAAGGAATGGTCAAATACCTGTATAAAATCATCCATAACTCTTGTAAAGGATACACAAAACTTAATACCGATAAATATTGATAAGATTGAAAAAGTTCTATTGGTAAGAACGGGAGATTTTGGAATTTTAACTCGTAAATTTAAATCCTTATTAAAATCAAGAGGATTTAATGTTAAGACTTATAAAAAAGGGATTAGACATATATTTCGTGGTTATGACCTGATAATTTTTTTAATAACTATAATTGGTAGAATGGCAAAAAATACTATTAGAATGATCGATCTGGGTAAGGACATGAGTATGATGCGAAATGTTCATCATGAAGTTCCAACACTTTTTGTTTCCCTTGGAAATCCTTATCACTTATATGAAATGCCAAGCATGAAAACTCTCGTAAATTGTTATAATCCCATAAAAAGGACGCAGAAAATCCTTATAGATTTAATATTAGGCAATCTACCCTTTAAGGGTGTAAGCCCAGTAGACGCATTCTGTGGACTTGAAGATGCTAAGCCCTAATTTTAATACAACATGTATTAAGCCAACATGTACTAAGCCCTAATTTTAATACAACATGCATGGATTTCTCGCTGAAACAAATTATTCAAAATGTTGTAAGTAATATTGTTTTTAAGATTTAAAAACATGTTATAATTATTATATTGAAATCTAAACACTTTCTAAAAAATCTAAATTCCTAAAACTTTCATTTCACGATTCAAAGAAATTGATAAGAATCCACTTAATAGGAGGACTATAGCAAAGATAATTAGAGTTGCCATGAAAAGATAATCTGCCGTGACTTCTGGAATAATTGTGTTCATAATAGTTATTTTCTCAATTGAGATGATATCAATTCCAAATAGAAATATTATAGTGAAGACAAAAATAGACGAAATTATTTGAACAATTCCTAAAATTAAGTTGATATTGTAAATAATTTTTAATTTCTGTTTTTCTAGTTGAATAATTTGAGCATCTCCAAGAGTAATTGCGACTTTTTCCTTATCCACCTTTGAAACTACAAAATAAACCATTTTTTTTAACGGAATTAAATCAAATAAGATCGTGCCTATCGTGAAAATGCCGATAAATATTAAAATTCTTAACAATATCAGTTGAAATACAACTTCGAATCCTGAAATAGAGGAACTAAAAACACCAAAATTATTGACCGTCCAAATCAAGAGCCCCATTATTATGACCAAAAAACATTTTATTCCCGCTAAAGTAATAGCAATTGAATTCTTGTCTGCAAGAGTTAACAAGTAATACGAGATTCCAATACCAAAAATAATTAAGCCTACAATAATCGCATTTACTTCCAAAACAAACGCTAAAATTAAACAAACTGAAGCCACAGTTAAAGGTAAATAGGGAAAGAAAGGTGCTTTGAAAGGACGCACTAACTCTTTTCTTTTATATCTTAACCGAACGGCTGCAAGATTTACAAAAGCTAACCCAAAAAAATATATGAAGCTCATCATTTCAGCAGCGAATCCAATATTAGTTATTAAAGCTAAAAAAATAGCTACTGAGGCTGAAAAGATTATGGCATATGTTGGCACGTTTGTTTTTTTGTTCACTTCGCTAAATTTTTTTGATAAATAATTGTCTCTTGAGAGAGCTCGAAGAATACTCGTAGCTGATCCCAAGGCAGCATTCATCGCTATTAATGTAGAGATTATCGCCGCGGCACCCATTAAAAAAAAACCAAAAGGACCCAAAATTTTAAACAATATCCTTGCTAAAAGAACGGGATCGTTTCTTAAGTCGTTTAAATTACCTATATTAACTAATACAACTAAAGTTATGGATAAATAAATGCTTAAAGTAATAAAAATCGCTAAAATATTAACTTTAAGAATATTTTTTGAAGGATTTTTTAATTCTGAATTGAAAAAAGCGAGATTTGATGTGATTGAAGTAAAAAAAATAAATAAAAGCGAAAACATTTGGATCACGCCAAAAAAGTTAGTTCCTGAATAGAGATATTCAATATCGTGGCCATCATTAGTATATGGGGCAATAAATATCCCAGCAACTATGAAAATTATAAAAATTACAATTAAAATAACAGTCAAAACAATTACTTCTTTCACGGCAATTCTATCGGATCTAATTACAACAATTACGGTGGTAACAATTGACGCCAACGCAATTATTATTAATAACTCGGGAGGTACATTAAAAGAGGGAAAAAAGGGTGATATCATCTCGGTTATTACAGAAGCAAACGCTAAAGCAGAAAAGGTGAATGTCGCAATATTTGCTACCCATAGAAAAAATCCAATAATGAAAGCTAAGAAGCCACCTATTCCTTCTTTTGTTAATGAATAACTACCTCCAGGAACGGGTAAACTACTTGATAATTCTGAATAATTTAGAGCCGTTAAAAATATTAAAATTCCTCCTAAAATCAAACTTATTAAAACGCCCGGCCCAGCAACTTCAATTCCAGTACCTAAAAGAACAAATATAGTTCCTCCAATTCCACACCCAATTCCATATAATATACCATATATCACACCAAATGGTTGTTTTAGGGGAATTTCTTTTTGTTCTTGATCATTCAAATATTCTCACATCTATTTAGATTAGTCAAAAATTTTAGAAGTAATAATCTTAAAAAAAATTTATCAATTATTTTAAGATTTTTCCAAATGGAATATACCTGAAATTATTGTTAAAACTGCTCCAAGTAAGGATAAGAAGATAATTAAATCAGCATTTAAATCGCCTAAATTTAATACTTTCGTAATATAGCCAATAGCAAGTATTACGAAGAAAATTCCAACGCAGATCAAAATCCCACCGAAAAATTTGCTCGCTCGATAAAAAAGCGACAAAACCTCTAATCTCTGTATTCTACTCTCTTTATCCCTTATTTCTTTTTCTTGACTATCAAGCTCTCCTTTTAATTTTTGAAAAATTATTTTAGAATCGTTAATACTCACATCAATTATTTCTTTAGCTTTTATTAATTTTTCGTGATCAGCCTCAGTATATACTAATTTTTCAGTTAATGCTTTTAATCTTTCTTCTCTTTCTTTATATTCATTGTTAGAAACTTCAATTTTTGCTTTTAAATTCTCCACTCTTTTTTCATTGATTTCAAACAAATTTTGTGTTTTTTCAACTTGATCTTGCAGAGATTCGTGAGTAGATGTGATCGTTTGTATTCGAGATTCGATTGCTATCAGTTCTTGTTGCTTTTCTGTCATTTGATACTTATATTTAGTAAGGATTTCGTCGTATGCTTCTTTATGTTTTTGCATTTCTGGAAATCCTTCGTTATATTCTTTGATAAGAGAATCTTGGTTTTTTATTTTTAGCTCCTTTTTCTCGATTTGTTCGCTTAAAAGCTTTCGCTCTTCCTCCTTTGCCTCGATCTCTTTATTGGAATGGTCTAACTCAAATTTATTTTTACCAATTGTTACTTTTAGAGTTTCATTTTCTGCTTTTAAGCTTTTAATTTTTTTTTCTAAAGCTTCAGTTTCTTCAGCTTGTAGTTCAAGTGTGTTTTTATTATCATCAATTTTTTGATTTAATTTTGAGATTTTAGTTCTTAATTCGTCTTGTAAAGTAATTTTTTCTTTTACACTATCTGTAAGAACAATTAAATCAACTTGTCGAGTTTCATAAGTTTGAATTAATTGTTCATTATTCTTCAAAAGTTCTTTGTATTCTTCATCCAAGTGTTCCATGCTTTCCTTGGTTATTTTCAATCCTTCCTCTAAGTTATTGATTTCTTCATTCTTCAGAGCATACTTTTCCTCAAGCGATAAAATGTTTTGATCCAATGCTGTTATATATTCCTGTTTTTCTTCAACTTTTTTTAAACAATTTTCAAGCTTAATTTGAGAGTCTTTTAGTTCTTGATCTACATCTTCTACTGTGTGGATTTCTGAATCTTTTTCCATTGTGGATGATATGTCCTCAATGCTAGTTTCAAATGTTCTCAATTTTTTATCTATCAGATCTCTTGAGTCTTTAGCCTTTGTCAAAAATATTTTGTCCACTTTGTTGGTTTCTTTTTCAGATTTGCTGTTCTTCGATTCTTCTTTGATCTCGTCTGGCATTTTATCGCTTTTATGAATCTTTGGTTAATATAAAAATTATATATTATAGACAAATTGAATTCAATTAATTAAATTTTACTTTTAAATGTTAAAAAGAATTCGTCATTTAGTTAAGTGCTTTTCTAGTAAAATAATCTTTCATTTAACTCATCAAAACTAAAAATCTTTATAAATTATACGTTAAACCTATAATTTAAACATTAAGTTTTTCTTATTTTTTTCATATTATGGATGCGAACATTTATAAATGATTATTGCAATTTTTTAGCTTTTTTACGATAAAACGAGATCTTATAAAACATTATTGGATTGCGTGTTTTCAGTAGTTTAGTCATCATATGAATGTAAAAATAGTGAAATTAATAGCGTTATATAAATTTACATCACTTTTTTCTTAAGGGCTTAGCTAATCTATTTCTTTTTTCATCAAAGTAAAGAACATAATTTTTACCTAATATTTTGTTTAGTCGAGAAAGAAACTCTGGGTTTCGTTCTTTTATCCACCTCATTCCATGCTTCACCGTCCAAATAAGTCTTTTTTCTTCTTCATTTAATCCAATTTCAGTTGCTAATTCGTCGTTAACTTTAATTTTCGTTTTATTAATCCAACTTTCCATTAAATCTAGCATTTTTTCTGGCATGTACTTACTAAGGTCTTTAATATTATTTCCAACAGATTTTCTCACGTAAATTGAGGGATTTTTATTTAATATTGTTAAAATTTCTAGGATTTTATCGTTTTTGGACACATCTCTTAGCCATTTAACTCGAGCGTGTGGTCTCAAACTTTCTGCTACCAAGCGTCTCAAATTTTCCTCGTCGCTTTTAGCCAATTTAGATAAGTAATTTAAAGTTTTTTCCGGTATTTTCTTCAATCCCGATACTATCGAATCTGCAGTAGTTTCTCTTATCGACCAATCGTGATAATTGGCATATTTCTCAATTAAGGGTAGCATCGCTTCAAAATTTTCTGGATAATGAAATATGAATTCAGCCATAAAGATTAAAGCAAAATGTTGAATAATAAGGCTATTATTTCTTTCTCCGTAATCAAACGCCTTTTCTACAAATTGAATCAGAAATTTTTTATCAATTTTTTTTTCTTCATTTAAATATTGGAAGATTCCTTTCGCGACATTGTTAGATATATATTTGATTTTTTTACCAATTCGCTCTTTTTCGGGGATCGTATCATATTCTGCTTTTAGAACATGATCTATCTTTTTAAAAATTTCTGAATTTATCTCAATTAAATTCCAATTTATTATAGTACCGCAAAAATCCTGTGTTCTTTCCCTGATAAGTTTTGCTGAACTTATTGAAACCAAGAGTCTTATTTTTCTTTAAGTAATTTAATATTAATGTGAATATTAAAAGTTCTTGGACCAAAAGTAACAAGAATGTAAAAGTTCTCACGACCACCAATTTCTAAATTCCCGTTAATAATCGGTAAAGTCAACTGTCTGTTGCCATATGTACTCGCTAACTCGTGATCGTAGTGGTTAAAATCTGCACGATTTTCAAGAGCTCTTACAGTATGTAGGAATTGAGAGCTATCCTTTGCCGAAATTTCTGCAAACATATAATGTAAATCAAGATAATTACCAACCTCATGCTCGTTTACGATAAGCGAAGTCGTCGTGTGGTAAGACCTGATGAATAATTCACCGTTTTTTAAATTAGGATATTTGTCAAGAGTGTCTTTAACTACATTTTTTATTAAGCGAGTTAAAAATATTAATTGAGTAACGCTATAACTTCTAAGATTAACTTTAAAAACTGCATGTACTTCGTTATCGTTCTCAACTACCTGATTTTGGAGAATATTTAAAACAGGATAGAATAATTCTGGTTTTATTTCATTGATGGTGGTAAAAACAGTAGAATTTATTCTATTTACATTTCGAAACGCCCAAGTTCTTAAAATACACCTTTGAGAAAAAGGTAAACCTTCTGTAGCTTCAAGAAAACCTCTTACTATTTGAGATATTTCTAATGTTGGCGTGGCGCTTCCGATTAACAATCGATACCAACAATTTTGAACAAAACCTTTAATTGAAAAGAACTGTTTAAAGCAATCGGTTGGCGTCATCCCTCCAAAAGTTCTCGGATCAATTTCTATCCAAAGGTTATTGAAATACTTTAATAGTTGATAATAAAGACTGATATCTCCTGAAACATCTAACCCGCTTAATATTACTGTAGGATTTGGATTTCTCGAAAGGAAGCCTTTAATTTTTTCGTAAGTAGTAAATTCCGGATAATTTTCAGGAATAAATAAATTTCCAATGTCAATTTTAATAAAATAATTCTTTTGAATACAATAATCTATAATTTTTTTAATACTTTTATTGGTTTCATTAATTAAATCTAATCTTGTATAAGAAGGATAAAGAACGAGACCAGCAACCATTATCTCGTTTTCAGTTTTTTTTAAATCTGATAAGACATCATTATTAGATGAATTTAGAGAAAGATCATAAGATAAAACGCCTCTAAAGAATTTCGATTCTTTTTTTACTACTTCTATAACATCTGAATTAGAGATGCCGTATTCCCGTCCTAATTCCATGGCTTGAATTAAAGCAAGATCGAGATTTGAACAATTTAATTCTACTTTTTCGTCGTCTATACTAATTTTTCTGCGATAAAAATATGGACTATTTCTCAAATTTTTTATTTTTAAAAGATTCTTTAAAGATTCAGATAACTCTAAATCGGTAAAAATA
>JAUXAJ010000132.1 GCA_030620005.1 Promethearchaeota archaeon
TTGGGTCATATTCTAATTTATTTATCAAATCGTACGCCCAATTTTTTTTTATGGGATTATATAACTGAGATGTAGTAGCAATAGAATATTCTGAGCATATTTTTCCCGATAAGAGGTAGTTAAAGAAATCTGGTAACATTAAAAAAGTCTTTACAATTGAGATCTGAGGCGAAATAGAATTGATCATGGAAAATAATTGAAAAATCGTATTAATCTGCATTATTTGAATGCCTGTTTGGTTGTAGATTTCCTCTTTTGGAACCTTTACAAACATTTTTTCCATTAAATTATCTGTTCTTTTATCTCTGTAATGATGGATTTGACCAATAAGTTTATTATTCTCATCTAATAAGGCAAAATCAACACCCCATGAATCTATTCCAATACTATGTAATTCTGGACCATATATTTCAATGTAATTACATAGTCCTTGTTTAATCTCCTCAAATAATCCTAACACATTCCAATATAGAGAATTAAAAATTTGAACACTACGATTTTCAAATCTATGTAAGACTTCTAATTTTAGGAGATTATTGTCTAGTATTCCTAAAATAGCTCTTCCGGAGCTAGCACCTAAATCTATTGCCATTATTTTCATAATTTTCTGAATACTTAAAAGATTATAAAATTTTCAAAATTCTTATAGAATTTCATGATAAAAAATTTATAAAGAATCATGACTAGTAGAAATTATTCTATTCTAACAAAAATTACATGAATAAAGAAAAAATGAAATTAGGAATACACGCCTACGCGTGGTGCTCTCAATGGAGTAATGAAACATTGGATCTAATTGACAGAGTAAAAAATATGGGATTAGATTTTATAGAAATCCCCCTAATGGTTTTAGAAACATTTGACGCTAAAGCCATTTCAGATAGATTAAAAAAAGCTGGTTTGGACGCAGTGACATCGACAGTTTTATTGGGCGATACAGATATCACGAGTGATGATCCCTCAATTAGGGCCAAGGGTGTTGAATATTTAAAGGCTTGTGTTAAAGCAACGAATGACATTGGTTCTAAGAGTTTTTCTGGAGTTATTTATTCCCAGCATGTGAAGGCTGCAAAAAGTAGACCGACTAAACAAGCCTGGAAACACTCTGCTGAGTGTCTTAAAGAAGTAGCCCAACATGCAAAAACTTTAGGTGTTTCAGTTGGTCTAGAACCGGTTAATCGGTATGAGACCTATTTAATTAATACGTGTGAGCAAGCCTTAAAATTAATAGAAATGATTGGTGAAGATAATGTTAAAGTGCACCTGGATACCTATCACATGAATATTGAAGAAAAAAGCTATTATGAAGCAACTAAGCTTGCGGGAGATAAACTCGTTCACTATCATTTGTGTGAAAATGATCGAGGCATTCCTGGGACCGGTTTAGTTGATTGGGATGGGATTTTCAAGGCACTATCTGAAATTAATTATCAAGGTCATGCAGCTTTAGAGAGTTTTGTAGATGTTACTGATAACATGACTACATGGGTATGGAGGTCACTTGCTCCAAGCGGAGATGTGTTATTGAAAGAAGGCGCGAAATTTATTCGAAGTATGCAAAAAAAATATGGATTAATTTAAAAGAGGTTTTTAATCTTTCAAAAAGAATTAGAAATATTAATTTTAAAAAGTTCCACGAAATACTGATTAATTTAGAATTATCGCTCCACTTTCTTTCAAATGATTTATTGATTCTGGAAGAGTCGTTAGATTATTATTTTCTAAATCAAGCAGTTTGATTGACATTAGATTAGCCATTGACTCCGGTAAGTTTGATAACTGATTATAATTTAAGAATATTGTTGTAAGAGATGCTAAATTTCCAATGGATTCTGGGAGTGATTCTAACTGGTTTCGTCCTAAATTTAGTTCTTTAAGTTTTTTCAATTTATCAATTTCTTCAGGGAGACCCCTTATCTGATTTCTAAATAAATATAGTTTTTGGAGAGATTTCAACCTAATAATCGGCTCGGGAAGGATAGATAATCCACATGAGTTAAGTCCAAGACCTATTATTTTTTTACCTTCAATTTTTACTCCTATCGTGTAGATGTTGATTTTCTTCACGCTTGGAATGGTTTTTCCAACGATTTCTTCCAATTCACTTAAAATTTTGAGTTGTTTGGGTTTAACAACTTCTAATGCGTTTGTTTTCAATTTTTTATCATCTAATTTGAGATGTAAATTATTAACCTTTAAAAAAAGAATGTAATTTAAAATTTTAAGGTTAACAATTTCTCAAAATTTCTTTGAAAATGAGTCATTAATATTACCGATTAAAAATTTTCTTTTAATCTTTTTATAACTCAATTAATTCATATAATTGATTTCTTGTCATTGCATCTTTCAGGACTAATTTTCTTACTTTGTTATTAACAACGAATTGTAAACCTGCTTCTTGTGCCTTGATGATATTTTTTAACAATTTGCGTGTCGTGCTAAGACTTATTGAATCGTCATAGTTATTTTTTAAGTGCTGCCTCATGCTAGGAGGCGTATAAATCGTGTTTAATTCTAAATCTTGAAAAATGTTTACCACTCTTTTAATCCAGTTTCTTTTTTTGATTTGTCCTTTTTTTTCTGACACGGTTTTTAATTCACTTCGATAGATATTTTAAGTATCAACATAAATACTTAAAGAAACATTTATATACTTAATCTTACTTATCTATCATAAGTTGTATCTATATAATAATATTTTGTTTTTTTCAAAACAAATATAGCCATATCAAATTATGGAGTAAAAAATTAAAAAATAAGTAGGGTTAAAAAGTGGCCTTTGAAAAAAATATTAAGAGTATCGTTCACTTCATGGCATTTCCAGGTCCTAGATTAGGGCACAGCACGATGTTAGGTGAAGCTCCTGAAAAATATCTTCTTGATTCAATAAGATTTCTCAAGTCGCTAAATTATTTTGACGGAATTGAAATCACTCACATTAAAGATCCTGATGTGAAAGCAAAATTTATTAATGTCATTAAAGTATTTAAATATGTCACTTATTCTGCAGAGCCCATTCAATTAATAAACGAAGACGATTTAATTGTAAGGACAGATATTAGTTCTATTGATGAACTAGAGAGAAAGAACGCTGTAAATCGCTTGAAATGGTGCCTGCAGGAAGCTCATGATTATGGTGCTAAGCAGTTTACATTTTTAAGTGGAGAAGACCCAGGCACGGAAAATGGTTTAAGACAACGAAGAATTGCAATTAGTTCTTTAATAAAATCGATTGATGAGTTATGTCAATATAATAAGCAATTAGCAAAAAAATTGAAGAAGAAACCAATGAAAATGACCCTCGAGACATTTGACCGATTAAACGAGCCTGGATGTAAAAATCAACTCATTGGACCCTCTGACGAGGCTCGCGCTTTAACTTTAGACGTAAGAAATGTGTACAATCACGCGGAGTTTGGTCTTTTATACGATTTATCTCACATGTTCTTGTTAAAAAACGGATACGATCACGAAACCATAGATGTGATAAAAATGATCGCTCCATTCTTGAATTGGGTTCACATTGCCAATAGCGTCTCAGATAAAGAAGATCCAAACTATGGTGATTTACATGTTTCGATGGATTATTCTAACGGAAATGTAACTCCTGATGAATTAAAAAACTTTTTAACGGTTCTAAATGGTGTCGGTTTCCAAGAAGGTATCGGATTCGAATATACTCCGCGAGGTCGGCAGTTAAGTGAGTCTGTAATACGTGTTGCTATTGCTGGCTTTGAAGAAGCAAGACAGCAGATTGATGTTAATTATGTCCTCGGTTCGTATAGGTTTAAAACGCGCCGATTTTTACCAGAAAAAATCTTTTACATGATTACTAAAGAAAAAATGAACAATGTTAACGAAATTTTAATGGATGAATACAAAAAACGAGTTAAAAGAGAGCGTCCTTGGAAAAATAATATTGTTATTATAGCTGCAGATCACCCAGCACGTCGAGTCACTAATGTAGGTTCAAATACATTGGCTATGGGCGATCGCCAACAGTATTTGGGTAGAATTATTCGCGTTTTAATGCTTGACGAGATTGACGGCGTAATGACGACGCCAGACATCATGGATGACCTTTTCATCTTAAATTATTTATTCAAACAAAATGAAGGAAAAAGTTTCTTGGATAATAAAATTCTCATAGGATGTACAAACCGAGGAGGCCTTTCTGGATCTACTTACGAGATGGATGATTCGGTAACCGCTTATAGTATTGATGATATTAGAAATTTAGGGTTAGATGGAGCAAAAATGATGTTCAGGCTAGATTTAGAAACAAATATGGCTCGGTACAGTCAAAAAACCTTAGAGACATGTTCAAAAATGATAAGGCAATGCAATAAGTATAATATCCCCGTATTTATTGAACCATTACCCGTAGAAAGACAAAGTGATGGAAGTTATAAAGTTAAAATGAATTCAGAAGATTTAATCAAGACTATTGGAATCGCCACAGCCTTAGGAGGACGGTCGTCTAACATGTGGTTGAAAGTACCTTATGTTGAAGATTACGAGTATGTTGTTAGAAGCACGAGTAATCCTATATTGATGTTAGGCGGGGCGAGCACTGGTAATCCAACAGATATATTAGAGAATTTTGAAAAAGGGTTGGGGGCAGGCTCTAATATTCTTGGGTGCTTAGTTGGTAGAAACCTTTTATTTCCAGGGCATGATGATCCGAGAGCGGTGGGTTTAGCAGTTTCGAGGATTATTCAAGAAAACATGAGCACAGAAGAAGCAGTAAGAATTCTTGCAGAGAATCGGGGAAAAGAAATGGATTTTCTAACTTCTAAAATAATGGGAATGTCCATGACTAGCGCAGATATTGGATATCTTTGAACTACTCCTTCCTAAATAAATGAAGGAAGGAGATTTCTACGAGTCCACTGTCGCTTCTACTACGGACGGGGCTGCATGTCGTGGAAAACCGTTCCATGATTGAATGAAATTAACTCATATTTTCATTCTCGCTTATAAAATTATAAATCTTTTCGAACTTTCTAAAAGTTATGAGATTTCTATCTTTTCATTGCGAATATTTTGGTTATAAAGCTACAAAAAGAAGTCGTTCAAAAATTTACGAAGAGCTAACAGAAGAAAACCGAGAAAATAAACTTGAAAATGTGATTGTTCTTTTTATTAGCGTGGAAAAGCAAGACGTGTCAAATCCCTCGTTTATTGAAAAGAGCATTATAGAAATCGAGAAAATAGTCAGCCAACTTAAAGTATCAAATATAGTATTACTTTCATTCGCTCATCTTTTTGGTGAATTAAGCTCTCCTAAATTTGGTCTAGAATCATTAAAAAAAATGGAATCAATATTAATAGATAAGGATTATGCGATTATTCGTCCACCCTTTGGCTGGTTTAACGAACTTGAAATGAAGGCAAAAGGACATCCCTTGTCTAGAATTTCTAGAAAAATAAATTAAATTTAAATAAATCAAAAGCAAATTTTCAATTATTAATTATTAATTATTAAAAAGCTGAGTGAATTATTGTGCCGAAATTAACACCCTTAAAAGAATCTTATAAATATCTTAATTTTCTAATTGTTTTTCTCTTAGCTTTACTATTGTTTTATGTGATCATTCCACGATTTTATCTTGGATCAATTGACTTTTGGGTAAATATTAGCGAGTTGAATGGTGCTGTAGGGCATTTTTCTACTAGTGTTAAATTAGTGGGCGAAATCATTTTAATGGGACCTGCATTTGCAGTAATTTATTTCTTTTTAATGAAATATCTAATTAGCGATATAGACGAGGAGCAAGGAAAAAACAAATATTACATCAATTTAATCGAAATTGGGGTCGTAATATTCATTTCTATTTCTTGCACGGGTCACATCGTCCACGTGTTGTTTAACGAGATAAATAAAATATATATAAACTCATATAATGTGATGGATACAAGCGAGTTATACTCGTTTATCTATTATTTTGACGAGTGGCTAGGTCATCACTTAATACACATTGGATATTTCGGTTATATTCTCATGGCTTTATTAGCAGAATTTCTAGGTAAGGAACATAGAAAATTGAATTGGGACGAGATTATTTACACATTCTTATCTAGTATTGGACTTTGTATTATATTTGGTTATTTTACTTACGAAGGACAAGCAGCTTTCATGATGTTGATTTTATGTACACTATTATTAATTATTGAGGTTTTAGTTGTTTTTAAAAAAAAGGTAAATGTGTTAAATTATCCGATACTTTTAGCTACAATTGCGTGTAATATGATGGTAATTGGGTTTTTTATAGCTTGGACTCTTGTCTTTGGTCTTAAACCTTATTATCCTTTTGTTTTTCAACCTTCTGAGTTTAACTAATTATCTAAAAAAGAGTATAATTTATATCTTAGAAAGTATCTTTCATTTGCTACTATTCTTGAGGAGGATCTTTTTTATTTTGAAGTCTTTTCTGGTATTTTTCTAATATTTCAGCATCGATTTTTTCTTCTTCTTTTTTATAGTGTATCACGGGTTTTGACGGATCAATCGGAATGTCGCATGCCCAACACTCGTTTTCCATTTTAATTAATGCTTGAGCACAATGTCTACAGTATAAGGCATTACAAGAGTACACATGAATATGAAACCACCTACTTCTCCTTTACAAATCAAGCATATTTTTTTTTCTCTATGAAAGGTTACTTCTTCCTCGGTAATCTGATCAGGTTTTTCAGCCAATCTAAAGAGTCCTTCTTCAAACTAATTCTATCCATAACTACTATAACGACTATTCTATTTTTACTTTTCTAAAATAGTCTCATCTAGTAAATGCATCCATTAAGATTCTACATAATTTATTTTACAGGATTAGTCCATTTCTTTCTTCTTAAAAATTAAAATTATTTCTCTTGTAGAATATACCTTGATTTCTGGTTTTTTCTGAAAATGCTTATCATTGGTCCAAATTCCATCATTTTTTATTGAAAGTGTTAATGCTACAAAAGGAATATCTTTTTTATCTACTTTGCCTATTATTTCATCAGCCTTTTTCATATTTCCAGCATATTCCTTTTCAGGGACAAAAATGAGTCTATCGTGTAATAATTCAATAATATTATTTAGTTCTTCTTTATTAGAATCTAACTTTTCTAAAAGTAAATCATTATACGTGTATAATTCAATTAAATAATAATCAGGGATATAAAACACAAAGTCAGAACTTAATAATATTTTTCTAGTAATCGAATCTTTCATCAATCCAGAAAATAGAATGTTTGTATCTATTATTAACTTCATTCTTCAAGATTATTCATGTAAAATTTATGCCTTTCCCACATTTTTTGTTTTATTCCATCGCCCCATTTTTCAATGTCTTCTATAGTGACCGTGCTTTTTGACGTGAGACGATCCATTAACTCTAACTTCTCAAGATATTTCTCAACAGCGTTCTTAGCAATTTTCTTCCAATTAATTTCTGGATATTTTTCCATCCTTTCTAATAGTTCCTCTGGAATCGAAAAAATAAGATCTGCCATTTATTCTTCACCTATTTCTAGAAAGAAATGCTATAATAAATATTTAGCATGAAAATTACATTTTTAATTAAACTAATCAAATAACACATGAAATTTTAAATATTAATTCTTATCGGATCCGAATCATATTTATTTGTTGGAAATCAGTGTGCAAGTCTTTCACTTATAAAAGCAATTTTGAAAAAATGTACGTTCATTGGAAAAAATCTAGTAAGTACAAAAATAGCTATAATTCTAATGGCTTTGTTTCACTTTCATAACTTCAAGAATTAATAGGTTATAATAGATTAGGCATTAGTAGTAGAATAAGTCATAGTCAATTTATTTCGCCAATAATGATTGCCGCCTCAAAAAAATTATTAGATGCGAACGAGAAGTATGCTCCCAAAGAAGTTGAAGTTGTTCAATTAATGTTAGAGCAAATTCTATGTCTGAAAATTAAACAGCGTTCTTCCCATATTGGGAGTGTTTTCCATCCCGTTTTAGAAGACTTTTTTAGAAAAAAATTACTAAAGTTATATATTAATTGCGAGCATGAAAAATTGTTTAATAAGCCCTTTAGTTATCATAGAATTGATTCTTGCATAAATATAATTTATATATAATTAAATTAACAACAATAAACAATTTAATTAAAGATTCATTGCGGTTTAACAATGATGCACTTAAAACTCTTGGGGATAAATCTGATGATGCTCTTTATAATCTTGAATTAGAGAAAGATCGATATTTGGGGATATAAGATTTTTAAAGAATAATTTTCTTAATATTTTTAGATATAAATAAAGTGGTATTTTTTATAGATGGCTCATATTGTATTTTGCGGTAGGAAATTTGTTGTCAATCATGGGATTCTTTTCCTTAATAACAGAGAAATCAATTCCATCGCGAAAATTGAAGGCTTACAAGATTTGACGGGGTTAAAGGAGTTAAATCTTTATCATAATAAAATTACTAAATTTGAAAAATTAGAAAATTTAACTACCTTATTGAAATTGGATATTAGCGTGAATCAAATCAGTGAAATTGAAGGTTTAGATAATCTAAGACGTCTTGAGTGGTTAAATCTTGGTTTTAATCAAATTTGTAAAGTACAAGGTTTAAAAAATCTTAATAGATTAACTCAACTGTGGCTTAACCACAACCAAGATTCTGAGATAAAAAATTTAGACGATCTTACATATCTTAAATGTTTAGATCTTAGCAATAACCAAATTTCTGAGATAAAAAATTTAGATAATCTTGCTCATCTTGAAGATTTGAATCTAGATAATAACCAAATCTCTGAAGTTAAAAATTTAGAATCCCTAATCAATTTAAAAGGGTTGGTTATTCGTGATAACAACATTACAGAGATTAAAGGTTTGGAAAATCTCATTAATCTTGAATTATTGTTTCTAAGTGGGAATAAAATTGACAAAATAACTGGTTTAGACAATCTGAAAAATCTGAAATATCTAAACCTTAGTTGTAATCAAATTAAAAAAATTGAAGGGTTAGACAATCTTAGCAATTTACGTGAATTAGACATCAGTAGCAATCAAATTGATGAGATTGAAGGTTTGGACAATCTTAAACATTTAAATTTCTTAGACCTTCGGCTTAACCAAATTTGCGATTTAAATAATTTCAAGAGATTAGATATTTTAGACTTGTACGGTAATCCAATTAGTAACACAAAATTATTACAAAATTGATTTCAAATAAAAAAAAGAACTACAAATTAATCATTATTTTTTCCTATAAAACATTTTTTATAAATCATTAATAAAAAATTATTATAATTATATTCATTTGATTATAGTATGATAAAAGAACATTTAATTAAGAACACTTTTTCTAAGTTTTTAAAAGATAATAGTTCTCAAATTAATAAGGCAATTTTTAACAAATCAAATAATACAATTCAAGAAAATTTGTTTAAGACAGGCACTACTACGGTAGGCTTATGTTGTAAGGATGCCGTGATTCTTGGGGCAGATAAGAGAGCTACCATGGCTTATTTCGTTGCCAGCAAGACTTCTGAGAAATTACACGCTATCCAGAGCCATATCATGATCTCTATAGCAGGAAGCGTTGCAGACGCCCAATATCTTGTAGATATTTTAAGAGCAGAGACAACGCTTTATCAGCTAGAAAAAGAGAAACCCATTTTGGTGAAATCTGCCGGAAAATTATTATCTAATGTTTTATACAGGTCAAAAATGTTTCCATATCAAGTTGGGCATATTCTTGGAGGAGTAACTGAAGAAGAAGGTCCTATAATTCTTGATATAGGAGCGTATGGATCAATCTTACCGGAAAAATATTGTGCGGTTGGAAGCGGTCAAAACTTTTCCTACGGAGTACTAGAAGCTAAATATAAAGATGGGATGAGTGTTCAAGAAGGTAAAGAAATTATAAAAACCGCTGTCCGCTCAAGTATAATCCGGGATATGGCCAGTGGAAACGGAATAGACATTGCCGTCATCAAAAAAGAAGGTCCCGCAGAAAGAGAATTCATTCCTATCTAATTGTAGAGGAAAAATGATCTTTTAAATAATTTTTTTAAAAAAAATTCTTCTCAACAATAAAACTTAAATAGATAAAAAAAGTTTTTAAGCAAGTTTTTCGTAATCTTTAATAATAAACACATACCTATAAAAATAAATTTACCATTAAAATTGTAAGGATTATTTCACAAACAAGCCTATTTTTAGCACGAACAATATCAATTATCGAGGAGATATATAATGAGTTACAAAATATTAGTGGATCTGTCTCATGACGAGCAAGTAGAAGAGTTTCCCGAGTTTTCTTTGGGTGAAGAAGACTATGATATTGATTATATCGAAAAGAACGAGGGTCCTATAGAATTTGAAAAATTAGAAGACTTTGACATTTTATTCATTGGGAACATACGGCACACAAATAACGGCAAGAGCGATAAGTTTACGCCCGACGAATTAAGGGCAATTAAGAATTTTGTCGGGGACGGCGGAGGTGGTTTGTTCCTCACTTCTGGAGCTGGTGGAGATTTGGATGTTCCCATAAAAAAGGGCTCCATAAGGGTACTTTACAAAATAACTGGTGTTAAAAGATTTTGGAATGGTTGCGTTTATGAGGCTGCCTCGAATTTTCTTGTTAAAAAAGAAAATATTCTTGCCACGGAATTATTTAACCACCCGATAACAATAGATATCAATAGTGTAATACTTCGAAATTGTACTTTTTTAACTTTAACTGAAGAAGATGAGATAGACGATATAATCGTCACGTCTGAGAAGTCAGAATTTAAATATTTCGTTGATGGAAGTGTTGGAGCCTTGGGTACCGTACCGATTTGCGCAGTTTCTCAGTTTTATAATGATAGATGCGTCACGGTTAAGTCATCTGATTTCTTAAAAGAAGATTCTGACTTTGGAATTGACGCTGGAGAAAATCTGAATTTCCTTAAAAATATAATTAAGTGGTTAACCTTTGAGATATAATTTTTTTTTTAGTAAAAATGGTTTTTAGATTATTGCGTCCAGACGCGAGTGCTGTTTGGAAGGACGAAAATATTATTAAAAGGTTTTCAAGGTATAAAGGAATAATTGATGGAACTCAAATAGCCAGATATTTAATTGCTAAAACTCTTGAGTGTGCTTTTGATCATAATGAAAATGTTGAGAACTTGACAAAACTATTAGAAGAAAAATCTAAAGAATTCAACGAACTATTGTTGATAGATACAGAAACCCTTAAAAAGCGAAAAATTAAGCCTCATTCTATTATTGAGTTAGTTGAAACTATTGCTTTAAAATACCTTGAAAGTTGTATTTTTTGTGAAAGAAAATGCGCCGTTAATAGAATTCAAAACAAGAAAGGCTTTTGTCAATTGCCAAGAGATTCGTACGTTTCTTCAGCGTTCTTGCATCATGGCGAAGAATCTCCGCTTGTCCCAAGTGGCACGATTTTCTTTCAGGGATGTAACTTTGGATGTGTATTTTGCCAGAATTACGACATTTCTCAAGCTTGGAAAGGTAAAAGGCATATAGAAGATATTGCTCAAAAAGTCAATGCCATGCAACTGGCAGCATTAGCAGATAGGTTAGTTGAAAAAGGCGCATTAAACATTAATTACGTTGGAGGTGACCCGATTCCTAATATCCACACGATTCTTGGAAGCTTAAAGCATCAAACCTCAAACATTTGTCAGCTATGGAACTCTAACTTTTATTTAACTAACGAGTCTTTGTCGTTAATCATTGATTTAATGGATCTCTGGTTGCCTGATTTTAAATACGGAAATAACGAGTGTGGAGAAAAATATTCTGGAGTTAAAAGCTATTTCGATGTAATCTCTCGTAATCACAAAAAAATTCACGACGATGGAAGCGGTGAGATAATTATTCGCCATTTAGTGATGCCTAATCACGTGGAATGTTGTTCAAAACCCATTTTGGATTATATCGCCAATGAAATCCCTAAAAGCGTCGTTAACATCATGGCTCAATATCGCCCGGAATATAAAGCTAATAATTATCCCGAAATCAATAGGAGACCAACTTCGGAAGAAATGCAAAAAGTTAAAAAATATGCTGATAGTTTAAGAATTCTTTGGAGGCCCGTTTCTTAATAATTATTTTATTTAATGTTTCGAGCAATAAAATAATAGTAGTTCTGGCGAGTGCGAATATTAAAAAACAACAAAATAATTATAGGTCGAGCATTTTTCAATATAGTATAAAAAGATAGAAAATCGAAACGCGCTAAAAAATGTCCGCTAAAGAACGCAAGACCAAGACTTTAATTCGAGAATACTTGTTGGACGGATAGCGACGAGCACATTGGTAGAAAGCGGAAGAGAAATTGTGTCAGCATATTCAATATCATTCAATCTCAATCTCTCGCTCAAAAACAATCGCCCGGATTTCATTGGAGCTTTGACGAATCTGTGAAAAACAATCTAGATTGTTCTTGTTCTTAATTCAAGAACAAGAAAAATAAATTTTTCATAATGGCAATTTGAATTTTTTTAGATTAGATGTTTAAAAATCGAAAAATCTAAAAGTAATTTATCATTTCTAAAATTAACTAATTATCAATAATATTACTGAATTTACATGAGCCTTAAATTAGAAGATGTAAAAGGACTCGGGAAAAAGACCGTTGAAATTCTTAAAGAAACGGGCATCGATACCGTTGAAAAATTAGCTAATACGGAACTAGAAAAATTATCTGAAATCAAAGGTATTGGAACGTCATCGGCAAAAAAATTTCTTGAAAATGCTAAATCTTTATTGACTGAAATATCAAGCGATAGTGCTTCAATAGACGCGGAAGTAAAGGAAGAAAAAGAAAAGGAAATAGAATCTGAAGATAAACTTAAAGAAGAAGAACAGAAAAAAATAGAAAAAGAACTTAAAAAAATAGAAGAAAAAAAAACACGATTGCAAGAAAAGAAAGTTGAACCAGGCGATTTCGTGCTT
>JAUXAJ010000292.1 GCA_030620005.1 Promethearchaeota archaeon
TCGTGTTTCATCTTAAAACACCAAACGCAATATGGGTTTGAACGTGTTCATGAATAATAAATTTATGTTCATGATCGTTGAAATGTTCCTTAATATCTTACCGCTGGGTTCTAAATCATCATTTCCGTCATTATAGAAGAGCGACGATCTAAATCGTAAGGGAGCCTTAAGAAAATCAAGAGTTAAGATTTAATCGTTATTCTCGTAGTATCCTGCAAGATTCTCAAAAACATATGAAGCTGACTGAAATCCCTGAATAGCTGAAAATTTTAATATTTGAGAAATTTGGTCTGAATTTTTAAAAGTTTCATTTACACTAACATTTAATTCTCTAATGTCGAAGAATTCCCTGTAGAACAATGTTGGCCATCTTATTAGATACTTTAAAACTTGATCGTATTTCCTTTTTCCTTCTTCGCTTAATTCCAAATGGTTTTTTAGCTTATAAATGCAACTATCTTGTATTTTAATTTTTTCAACAATTCCATCTTTTTCAATAATTTCCATGAATTCACGAATTCTTTTTAAATTTAAATTAAGATTTGGATAAACTTTTTTCATATTTTTTAAGATTTCAATATCATGTAGACCTTTCAATTTTAGAAGGTAAAAATTTGTTGCTATTAACGTGTATTTTAACGGAACTGTTTTGTTATCTATTTGGACATATTGAAACAAATCTCCTAAAATTTCTTTTGCAACTAAATATTTTAATATTTCACGATCTTGTTCTTGAAAGTCCGTTTGTAAAAGATCTGAATCGTTTAAATAAGACCTATATAAAGCTCTTAAAAGAAACTTAATCAAATTTAAGCCATCGACAATTGATTTTGAAGTAATTTTTAATAATTTAATCCTATAGTCAATATCTCTTAAAAATTGTTCTTTACTTTCACCCGTTATTGATACGCGTGTAAATTGCGGTAATTCTTCCGTAATTGGCTTTAAATAGTTGAGGAAATGATAATATCGAGTGGCTCCTATTAAATTTATCTTTAATAAAACATCAAATAATTTTACAAGAAAATTTTTTTCATCCATTAATATCATTTCCTTTAATGAAATAATAGTTAAATTTTATTTGGATTTCTAAATTAAAGAACAATTAGCGGGGAAAAAAAAATTGATACGATCATTTTTAAAAGAAAAGTAGAAAAATAGAATCGCTAATCTTTAGTATTCATTAATTTACAACATTTAAATAGTATGACATCTAAAAAATTATTGTTATTAAGAAAATTATAAAGATGTGATAGAAAATCAGACAGATTCAAATAACGATTCAGAATGAACCGAGTGAGAATATAGAAAAAGTTCTGGATGTATTAAAGTCTCAGCTCCAAATTAAACACATGATCTTGCTCAAAAGCGAATTCAACTCACTTATCATCATCCGGCACAAACGAACCTTCGTTCCTGAATTAGTGAAAAAGCTCAATGAAATCGGTGTCGGAATCTCTTTTGGAATTATTGATATATTGTCTTTGGAAACCACCATTCCAAGATTTGATCTGACCGAAAAAGTAGAAGAGAAAAAACAAAAAAAAATTACTGAGAGAATCACTTTACAGGAAATCGAGGATCATATAGTGGAAGGATCCAAACCAAGTTTTAACTATTTCTTATTTATAATTTTATCTGCTATTATAGCAGGCATTGGACTCCTCCAGAATTCTTCCGTTATTCTCATTGCTTCCATGATACTTTCGCCGTTAATGGGCCCTATCCTTGGCTTTTCTTTCGGTATTATTACAAAAAACCGTCAGATGATAAAAGATAGTTCTACATCTCAAATTATAGGTTTATTAATTTCCATCAGTATAGGGATATTATTAGGTGTTTTCAGTAGATTTATTATTAATAATCCTCAAGTTTCTTCGGAAATGGCAGCAAGAACCTTCCCAAACTATTTTGACGTAATTATAGCAATTTGTGCAGGTATAGCAGTTGGTTTTTGTATCTCTGGGAGTGTTCAATCGTCATTAGTAGGCATGGCAATAGCATTATCCCTCATGCCCCCTGCTGTGAATGTTGGTCTCGCACTAATGTACCTGGACACGACCCTTTCTATTGGAAGTTTAATTCTTTTAATTACGAATATCCTTATAATCAATTTAAGCACCATAATTGTGTTTAAACTAAAAAAAATCAATATATTGCCATCAATTGTACCATTCTGGAAAGGACCTAAGGAAAAATTCATTAAAGAAGAAAAGAAAGAAGAAGAGCCAAAAACAATTAAAGAAAAGTTCAAGAAATTATTTTCAAGGAAAAAATAATGCTCATTATCGTTTCCCGTTTTTTCAGAGGGATTTATATCGCACGAAATGAAAACAACAAGAAGAGGTAAAAAAATGTCAGAAAAAAAAATGACTGCTGCGAATATTATTTCACAATTATCAGAACCGAATTATAAAAATCCCGTGGAAGGAGTGTATACTGCAGGTATTCCCATTGCTGGAATGGTTTGGGTTGAAACTGGCGATGGTTCCGTGGTAATAGATACCTTACTTACTGAACCCATTGCTGCTAAAGTCGTGCCAAGGATAAAAGAAACGATTAAATACATTATCTATACGCATGGTCATGTGGATCACGTTGGTGGAGCAAACGCATTTATGGCGGATAACCCTGAAGTTATTGCCCATCGATATGTACCAGATAGATTTGATAGGTATCAATTTTTAGCACCATATAGAAGTCAAATTTCACAAATGCAATTTAATATTACTACTCGAGGTTCAGGAATTCGGAATTATGTTTATCCTACAAAAACATTCGATGGCGATTTTACTTTTAAGCTTGGAAATAGAACTTTTGAGCTTCATGCGGGTCGCGGTGAAACAGACGACGTAGTATGGGTCTACATTCCAGAAATCAATACAGCTTGTATAGGTGATCTGATCATAGGACCTTTATTCCCTAATATTGGAAACCCATGGAAACCCACGCGTTATGCCTTGGATTGGGCAAAAGAATTAGAGAAAATCCGTGAACTCAAACCTGAAGTCATTATATGTAGTGGTGGCGGTCACGTCTTTAAAAAGACAAGAGCGATGGAAGCCTTAAATGTTAACATTGAAGTCATTCGGTCAATGCACGACCAAGTTGTTAAATATATAAATGAGGGCATGCACATTACAGAGATGATTCACGCAGTAAAAGTGCCTGAACACCTGAAGAAAAGCCCTTTTCTTAAGCAATTATACTCTAAACCAGAATTTTTTGTTTTCAATGTCTACCGCTGGTATCATGGTTACTATGACCATAATCCGGCACACCTCATACCAAGACCAGAAAAGGAAGTTAAAAAAGAAATCTTTGGACTCATAGGGAGCGCAGATAAAATAATGACCCGAGTCAACGAACTTTTCGCTCAAAAGCAAACCCAACTTGCGCTTCAGGTATTAGATGTATTACTTCAAGCGGAACCAGAAAATGTCGAGGCACTCAAATTAAGAATTAAACTCGTTAGAGAGTTGGGGGACTCGGACAAATGCCTAATGAGCCGTAACGCTTATTACTTTAGCATTAAACAAGATAAAAAAGCATTTAGAAAAATCCAAAACAAAAGCAAGAAATAATTATTGAAGTAGGGATAGCAATAAACATAAGACTGACAGGACATTCTGATATAAAAGATTGTTGGATTGCTGCGAGCGCAGTTATTTTAGATGCAATATTAATAACAGAAGATAAGGAATTAGAAAAAATTTTATCTTCAATCGTCGATACCAAAGATATTATAATTTGGTCATGGAAGAAATTCATTGAAAAAATATTTTAAGCCTACCTCATGGGGGAAAATTAGGAAATCTCATCATTATTGAACTTAGAGATAAAAACTATAAAAATACAAACATCAAATATTGAATTATTGGATAATTTATAATTTTTTAAAATAAATGAGTGTTTAGAAGTGAAAATAGAACCCAAAGTGGGCTTTTGTGTTATTTATCACCCTTTTGAAGAAAATGCTGATAAGGCTCCTGAAATTTTTGATAGCTCCAAGGATTTACTAAAAAGGATCGATAATATTGATTTAATTGTCTCAAATGAGTTAATTAAAGATGAAACCTCTGCCATTAAAATAGGAAAATCATTTAATAGAGCAGGTGTTGATGTAATCTGTGTTAAACTTGCTACTTGGAGTTCAGACAATTTAATTATTGATATGAATTCTGAATGTGACGTTCCATTTATTTTTTGGACTTATTCACATGTTCATGCTGGAAGTTTATGTGGTGGTCAACAATTTAATATGGTATTTAAAGAGCTAAATAAAGATTGCATTTTTGTATATAAAGAAGATAAGGATGCCCTGAAAAAGATTTCTACTTATGTCAGATGTGTAGCTTTGAAAAACAAATTAAACACAATTAGATTGGGTAGAATTGGAAACAGAACTCAAGGTATGTCTGAAGTTGTTTGTGACGAGTTTTCAATAAAGGAAGTAATTGGTCCAAGAATCCACAGCATCGGCCTAGATGAATTTAAAGGGATAATAAATGAAATTCCTGAAGATCTTGCTCGCTCTGATTGGCAAAAGATAAAAAACAAGGTTGGTAAGGTTTCAGCAAGCGAATTCGATGGTTTAAATGCCATTAAAAATTATTTAGCATTAAAAAAGTTAATTAACTCTAAACATTTGGATGGAATTACGATAGAATGTTATCCAAGGTATATGGGGGAAGTATGTTTAGGATTTAGTATATTAGCCGATGAGGGAATTCCAGGAGCTTGTGAAGGTGATATCAATTCATTAATTCTAATGTATATTATGATGGGTCTTTCTGGTCAACCCGTTCATGATATTGATCCATTATATCTTTTTGAAGAAGATAATAGCATATTAGGCAGTCATTGTGGTTGCGGATCTTTTCAATTAGCCGTTTCTAATCAATCTATCGAACTGACTAATGTTAGGTTAGCAAATAAAGGGTTATGCGTTGTATTTTCATCTAAGCCCGGAAAAGTTACATTAGCAAACTTGGTTGGAAGAAAAGACACCTATCGAATAGGTGTAATTGAAGGAGAAGCTATTGAAACAGAATTGATGTTCCCTGGCAATCCCATTAGAATAAAGTTACCTTTATCAACTAACGATTTTTTAGACATTGTAGAAGAACGTGCTCTTGGGCACCATTGGATTGTTGCTTATGGAAGTCATGATTTTTCCTTAAGGAAGTTAGCCACATTATTAGGGATTGACTACATCGCATTTTAAAATTATCTCGTTGTTGCTTGCATTTGTTTTTGCATTAAGAAAGAAACGGAATTAATTATTTATGATTCTAAAACTTTTTTTAAATGAGTTTTTATTAATACAATTATTATCTGATTTGTAAGAAAAGCTGGGAGTGAGAATTATAACTGAAAATAAAAAGCTTTCAAGAAAAAAAAAAAGAATTTTAGTATTGATTGGAAGTGGAATATATGTAATAATTATATTGCCGATAATTGGAATTCTTGTTTCGATGGCGCTGGATAATCTATTAAATTTACCATTAATAATTCCTCCCTCTTATAATCTTATTATAGCGCCCATAATTTTAATTACTGGATTTTTCTGGGCAATATGGTCGAATATTGAACTATATAAGAGAGGGGACGGAAGTCCGGTTCCATTTAAAGGTACACGTACGCTTAATGTAGTTACGAGTGGCCCCTATAAGTATACGAGAAATCCTATGATTTTTGGATATGTATTGATCTGGATTGGTTTAGGCATTTTAATAAATTCGTTCTTTTTGACTGTGGGATCCTCTTTAGAACGATAGTATTTAAAGAAAAAAGGACGGGTGGCTACAAAATTCAGTGCTGATGAGAGGATCAGATCATAAATTGAACCTTGATCTTATATTTTAATAATTTTTTTTCAGAATTTAGAATTTATCTGAATGAGAACTTCGTTTTGATTATTGCTTCCTTTTTTTAATGGGATTCTTTTTAGGTTCATCAGCTTCTTTCAGTTCTAAGATTGGTTCATCCACCCACTCTTTTTTACCCACGAGTGTAACCCCTTCCCGACAATTCCAGCAACCGTCTTTCTTAATTACTTGGTTAAAACACTTTTCGCAATAAGCAATACCACACGATGGACAATAGTAAATGGGATTCCCTTTCCCGATCACTCCTCGATGAACGGCACATCTCTGGG
>JAUXAJ010000164.1 GCA_030620005.1 Promethearchaeota archaeon
ATCACATCTGTGACCTTGGAGAAACGAACATGAATTCATTTGCCATGGGAAGAGCCCATAAATTAGAGGTATACGGTCCTGAAGGTGTTGAGAAGGTTGTTGACGGATTTAACCTAGCTTATGAATTTGATACCGCGTATCGAATTGCCCATCATGGCGAAGAACTCATTCCCCCCGAATGCACTTCGCTTGTAAGCAAGCATATCTCCATAAAAGACCCTAATGAAGCAGAATTATTCTTTGATAAGAATGGATTAAAGGTGTATGCTTTTGAAGTCGATCATCACCCAATAAAACCTGCTGTTGGTTATCGGTTTGAATATAAAGGAAATGTTGTTGTTATAACCGGTGATATGGTAAAGACCGATACACTCACTAAACATTGCAGTAATGCAGATATTCTCTTCAGCGAGGCAATATCCTTTGACATGCTGAATACTGCTATTGCGGGAAGCGCACAACTTCCCCCCAGGATGAAAAAAATCATGGCGGACATCCAAAATTATCACATGAACCCAGTTATTGCGGCAAGTGTGGCTAAAGAAGCAAATGTAAAAAAGCTTGTTTATGTTCATGTTACGCCACCGTTACTTAGTGCTACGATTGAAGAAAAGTATTTAGAAGGTGTTGGCGATATTTTTCATGGAGATGTCGTATTGGGACAAGATTCTATGTCATTTAGGCTTAAACCAAAAGAATAACCTTTCTTGTTTTTCTTATATGTTTTCACAGATTTCTTGGAAATAATATAACATGAAAGTTAGTTGGATATAAAAATCTTTATTAATACGAACAATTGTTACTACCTTTAAGTATTAAGAATTTTTTAAAATCTAAATACTTAACATTGGCGATCATCTCCAGAGATATATTTTCTCTTGAATTTAAACGCTGGCAAAAATGAAAGCAATCAAAGCCAAAAAAATGCCTATTTTTAACAATAAACTTATTAGTTTAAAATATCTATTTTCTAATTTACTTTTAAAGGTTAGGAAAGAAGAAAATCCTATAACAATTAATCCAAAAATCATGGTAAAAAAATAAAGCGTAAAATTCATGATATTAGTAAAGATTGGAAGAATTAAAAAGACCATGGCAAAAATTTGAAAATATAAAGAATAATTTAGGGTCTTTTTATAACCAATAGAAAATATTAATGGTTTAAAGTCATGGTCTTCAATTTTGTCAACCTTAATATCTTTTATTTCTTTTGCATTCTCTCTAGCAAATTGTAAAAAAAAAGAAGTTAGTATGAAAAAATAGATGTAAGATGGTATTATTACGATGTTTAAAGCAGCTCCATGGAATAATCCCATTGAAAACGAGAGACAAATAATAATATTTCTTATAATGCCTATTTTTTTTGCCCAAGAAGCGTAAAAACCCAAAGAAACCCAACAAAAGATGATGAAAGCGGCTAAGACAATAATGAAAACACTAAGATTGAAGATTAACACGTGAGAAATAGCACTAACAATAGCGAATGCACACGATGCCCCGAATAATATTTTTCCTCGTTTCAAGGTTATTGGTCCCTCAGGAAATGGGTTTTCAATGATCCTGAGGATTTCAATAACAATCATGCCTGATACAATAAGAAATAAATATGTTAAGACTCCTAAAGTAAAATTGCTTGTTAATCTACCAATTCCTATACCACTACGAGTATTTAAAATACCAATGATAACCATTAAACTGCCCTTAATACATTTTTTTGGTTTTAATATTCTTTTGGCCTGTTTAAATTTCGGTATTAGAGTTTTCACGTTATCCTTCAGTTTCATTTTAATTGTATTTTATCTAATTTTACCTTTAATTTTTTTTATAAAGTTAGTGCGTTTAAGCTACATATGTTCTAGTCCCAGTATTAAAATCTAGTTCCAAGCGCTGGGAGCCGTATTCTATGATCGTTTTATTCGTGCCGAACTCTTGATAGCAGTAATCATTATCGAAGCGTGGGTAAGGTCCCGTATCAACCGATTCACCATCCACTCGCATCGGCCCATTCCAACTAACGGCGATGTCGCCCTGAGAAGGTGATTTATAATGAACATCATAGCCTAGTGCAAGGGGTAAAATCTTCACCGGAGCCTGTAGAACGGAAGATACAAATTCTTTGAATGATTTGTACTCGTCACTGCTACCTAACTCTACAATCCACACATTCTTCCTACTTTGGACCCGAAGCTCATAATCAGATGCCCACATCGTTGGCTCAAAAGAATATAAAGCAACATATCCATCCCCTTTCGCACCAAAAATCCATTTACCGCATTGCTGTACGTCATCGAAAGCCCAGCGAGGAAAATATGCGTGCATGTAAAATCTGGAGTCTATAAAAAGGTTCAAGGCGAAATGAACGAGTTCCATTTCCAAAGGTAGAGATTCACGGTCATATTGAATAACTCCAATGTTTTTATATAATGTGGCACGAGGTTTCCAACCTCCGACATATAGTTGCTTAAAGTCTTTGCTTAGACCCCCTGGAGAGTTTGTATAAACAAAGGCATTATCGTCTAAACTTGCCTGCCAGATATGCTCTTGCATGCCATTCATGCCTTTCTGGTGATCTTGGGCACCAGAAAGCTGATAATGAAGGGTTCGATATGTATACGTATTAACTGTCTCGAGACAAACTCCTTGGGTGATAGCTTTAATCATATCACTATATTCACTAAGAGAAACACCATGCATTTTTGAACCAATTTCTAAAAGATCTAGAAGAATACTTGGACCTAAAATTAAATCAGTCTTTAGGTCGTATTTTTCAATGAGTTCTATTGATGCTTCGATTGTGTGCGTGTTTACGGGAGCTGACAATGTCCACCATAACATTATGTCTTCTTCACTTGTATATCCAATACCATATTTTGGACCATCAGCTATATCGATACTGCTGCGTTCTTTATGCTCATTAGAGGCCCTCGCACGTTTCGCAATATATTCTAGAATAGGGGGCGGTACATATCGATCACTAGTGGCCAGAGCAATCGCAGCAATGTTCCCCTTGTCATTGGTGTCGTGTTCTCCTATACCAAGCATGATCCAAGCTGGTTCTGATGTACTATCCCGAGATGCTGGAGAATGCAAGCTTTTTCCTACTTTCGACCTATCGTAAGCACGACCATGAGTAGTGGCATAACTACCCTTATAATAATTGTTGGCAAAGTCAAACGCTAAGAGATCTAGCACCATTGCTGCCTTCGTTGCTACTTCAGTATCTTGAGCAAAATCCACTAAATTAACTAATGCAGCTATATCCATTTTAAAATAAGTGTTAGAGTGCCATTCAACGAATCCAAACTGCGCTCGCCAATTAATCCACCTTTTAACCATTAGAAGCGCGTGTTCTATGTGAGCTGTACCATTCATTCCAGAATTTGTAAAAACTTCATCGGGATAGAGCTGTCCAGCAAGTAATTCGGCAGTATGAAAGAGAATCTGGTGATTTTCTGTCCAAAAAATCATGTTGTCTTCTCTTCCTCCTTCAGTATGCCAGTACTTACAGTTAAGAAGAGAATCCGCAACTTTGGTTCTCATGGGAGGCTGCAAAACGTGCTTTTTCTGGTTGATGTACATCAAGCGCACGAGAGAGTTTAATGTAAAATCTGTACCATCCTTTAAGCTATTCACTCTTTCAAGGGATTTCTCAATGCTCTCCTCGTTAACGGGGAGCCCAAGATATAATCGTGCTGCTTGCGCGTAAAATTGGTCGCTAGTCTTGCAACCTTTCAAGTATGTATTCTGTCTTTGACGATATCCCCCCGTGGCATTAATTCCCATCGTATTAATATCGGTAGTTCCATTTATAGTATTCGATAGATTATTTTCTGCTGACTCAAATTGATATATTACTATTAAAGATGCCGCTAGCAAAATATTGACTATAAAAATTAATTTGGAGAAATTTCCCTTAAAAACCAGGTCGGTTTGATTGAAAAATAATTTTTTTTTTTTTTTAACATTTAATGGTTTTCCTTTATTATTCCTCTTATCTTTCATTCAAAGCGATTTGGTATTGAAAAAATAAATTATATTTTAGCTTATTAGAGAGAAATTCCTAGATCTGACAAGCTAAAGACTAGAGTTATTATCACCCATGCAATGCAAAAAATCATTCCTGCTAATGCGATTATTTTTCCTCTCTTGTTATACTTGTTTTCCTTCTCAGTAGTGATGGATCCTTTTGCTATGAAATAGCTAATGAATGAAAGAGGCAAGAAAATGAAACCAAACCAAGATATTTTATAAGCCAATTTTGAATCTTTAAGATCATCGTGTGCGATTTCTTCTTTCTCGACTATATTTAGCCACTCGGCGTTATAAAACGCGTCTTGGATGTTTAATTGCCCCGCTTGCCACCATTTAGTTTTCGCTTTTCTGGATGGGATGATTAAAGCAGCAATCGTACCCATGCACCATTCCAAACTGCCAGTATATTTTATTCTTTCCCATAACAGAAGAATGCCATGAATCAATAAGAATACCAAGCATAATGTAAGAATCGCTCCACCCCAGTCTAATCTCATGTACGGCTCGCCGTAAAACAACGAGGTTACAATGAAATGCATGACAAAAAAGAGCCATTGAATGTTATAAATCGTAAAGGCAACGAATCCAAATCGTCTAACAAACTTCGTTTTTTCGGCAAACTCTTTACCAATACCTCGAAATTCCACGACGCGAATTACGATCATTACTGCGCAGATGGCTGCACCGTTCAAGCTCATGAATTGGAAGAGCCATCCCAATATTGGCACACCATTTTCAGGAACCCAGTATCGATGGTTTGATAAAACTACATACGTATCTAAAGTTTCATTCATGCCAACTATATCCATCATTAATACAATATTGATGACAAGTCCAATAGTGCCCACGAGAAATAGTATAAACCCTACTTGCATCATTCTCCTTGGAAAATTTTGATTCACTGTTTCTCTTTCTTGGGATATCGTGATGCCAATAATGCTCCCAATAAAGGATGACGCCAAATAGGGAAAAACTGGTTCTAGTTCCCCGGCAATAGGTCCCAGAAATAAGAGCAATACGAATTCCCAAGGCTCTGAAATCCCTATAACGGGATACTGGACGGATCTACCCGTGCGCGGGTCTTCTGCAAATGGATACCCGGGGATTATCAGGCTCACCAATGCCCACATTATTGGAGTAAGAACCAGTATTATTACCAACAACATCACGTACTTTTTAATAAGTTTTGTAGGATCTTTCCAACCATTGTTCCTTGAAAGAATGGCTTGTACGATGCCGTTAAGTATGATGCACCACGCAATCGTGTGAATGGTTTCAAAGTGATATCCCCGATAAAGTATGGCATCCCAATTCCACCTAGAAGGATCGTCTAAATGTCTCATTAAATTTCCAACCGCACCGTGCCAGCTAAGAATGCTTTCAGAAAGCATCGCAAAAATCAGGAGCAGTATTCCACCCATTATCTGCCTGATCGCAAGATCTTTCACGGATTTTTCGGCTTGTAAGTGTCGAAACATGCTAACCATATTTCCGATGGCAGAAACCATGAGAAAAAATCCCGCCATGCCTCCTATATAAGGCAAAACAATGAATGCTATAAGATTGATCGATGGTATATCATTTATTCTATCGAGTAGTCCGTCGACATCTAACACGTAAAGAATTGTATGTAAGAAGATCATCAATATAATTGCTACACCGCGAAGAAAATCTATACTTGCAAATCGTCTCATTTTATCTCACAATTTTTTTTTTTTTTTTAATACTATTTATGAGAGCTTCATTTATAATAGTTATTTTTTTTTTTTTTTTTTAATAAAAATTGAATTTCTTTTCAATAATTATAGAACAGATGATAATCTATTGACCGGTCACGGAATCAACATTTTTAAACATAGTCTTCAGCTTCATTAAATCTTCTTGCGGTAACGGCGGTCTCGAAAAAGATTCAATGTTATCTTTTAAATGATCAAGATTTCCTGTTCCAGACAGGATCACATTAACTCCAGGTTCGTAGCGACTGAATCTATAGGCAGCGTCCACGATGCTTACCGCTCCACCTTCGTGGACAAGAAAATCGAGAGGTTGCTCTTTATCTATATCGGAAGCTCTTACTTGTTTATTATTAAGCAATTCGTTAATGACTTGTTTCAAACGGTCTGGTCTGCTTAATGCGAGTCTAACAGCAAACATTATCAAAATCCCTATATTCTTTACTATAGCTTTTGGAAAAACCCGTTCACGGGCAGATTGATTAAGAATATTAAATCCCACCATGATAACATCCCAGATATCGTCCTGTATAGCTCGTTGAAGCATTAAATGTCGAGTATCACGATCGAATAGTTCAGTTATTCCTATAAATCGTATTTTTTCTTGATCTCGTAGCTCTTGAAGCGTTGGAACAATATCTGCAACCAAGTAATCGTAATCCTTCAAAGGAACTGCATGAAGATGATATATATCAATGTAATCCGTTTGAAGAGCCTTCAAGCTTTTTTCAAGGCTTTTACGCACTTTATCAGGAGTAATTTTAGTCCAAACTGTTTTTTTAGTTGAGAGAATAAGAGATTCCCGATCAATATCCTTTATCGCCTTCCCTATTATTCGCTCTGTTCGATAAATCTCACTCGTGTCAATTATATTAATACCAGCATTTATAGCTTGTTGAACAATAGCAATAGATTCGTTTTCAGATTTATTAGTTCCTTTTCCAATGCGGCTTGGCCCCCCGCCACCTAGACCCATGACGCTGACCTTTAATCCCGTGCGTCCGAGTATTGTATAATCCATTATTATTCCTTTATAATTATTGAAAGTTTATTAATAAATTTTAAAAGTTATTGCAGGCATATCTTCAAAATCCTCTGGAACTTTAATGGTTATGTTATTACCATCTCTTCTCCACCTTAAATCCTCATCCTTACCTAATAGTATTATTTTAGCTCCCTCTTTTACATCAAGATTTTCAATAGCAATTTCATCGGTTTTTGGTTTTTTGAGCAATATCGCATATAGTGATTCGTTCTTCCGTGTAAATCGCACTTCTATTCCTTCGACAGTTTTTCCTTCTGCTCGTTCCCAAGGTCTGGTTCCAAAGATCGCTTCTCCGTTTATATCCAACCATTTACCAAGCCCTAATACGCATTTAATTTGAATTTCTGGAATAGTTCCATCGGGCATGGGTCCTAAATTTAATAACAAATTTCCATTCTTACTTACTATATCAATAAACATTCGGACCAATTTTTCAGGAGTTAAATAATCAGATTCAGTTTCCATCTTATTATATCCGTAAGAATTTCCAACGCCTCGATTTGTCTCCCATTTTTTTTTTTTAATACGAGGATAGGTTTCGTATTCTGGTGTTAAAAAATCATAGAAAGTCGCTCTTGGAAATTTATCGCCTTTTTCACGAATGATTCTCCACCTATCATTTACTATACCTTCAGGAAATTTATTGAAAAAATAAGCGAAGATTTTGTACACATTCGTAGGGACATAACCGATATCGTTCCATAAAATAACCGATTCGTATCGATCGATTAACTCGTACCAGTGGTTGTTTGCGTATTCAATGTATTCAGGTGTTCTAACTCCATTTTTGGCGAAACTTTTACCGTCTTTAATTGGCTCCGGATTAAAGGACCAATCGAGAGTGCCTGAATAGTAAAAACCCATTTTCAACCCTTCCTTTCTAACTGCTTCTGAAAGTTCACCAACTATATCCCTGCTAGCATGATATTTTTTTTTTTTCGGATTCGGATATTTGCTTGGCCATAGAAGGAAGCCATCGTGATGTTTCGTAACAAGAACAACATATTTTGCTCCGGCCTTTTTGAATAATTCTGCCCACTCTTTAGGCTTCCATTTCTTGATTTCTTCGTTGAAAATGGGCACAAAATCGTCGTACGAGAAATCTTTTCCGTATGTTTCAAAATGGTACTTTTGCGTGGGACTATCAGGAATTCTTAGCGAATTTAGATACCACTCTGCGTATGGATTGTTTTTAAAATGTACTTCCTGTCCCCTTTTCTCGGACTCTATTAAATTAATGCCTGTAATCGCAAAAGCAGGCACGGAATAAAGCCCCCAATGAATAAAAATACCAAGTTTGTCGTTGTGGAACCAATCTGGAACCTGGTGTGATTTTATAGATTTTCGATCTGAAGTATAAGTCATTTTTTAAAACCTTAAGATTGAAATTTCATCTAGTTAATTCTTTTAGCTCCTTTTAAAAAAAGTGATTGTAGAAAAATTTAAATTAAAATGAATTATATTTTTATTCTTATATAAGTGAAGGAGAGAATTAATATATAATAATGATTAATAAATTTAAGAAAAAAATATGGTGACATTCTAATGTCAGAAAAAGAAGTTTTCGAAAAAAAAATAAATGAGATAATGAAAGGCGTGAAAAATGAACTCGACAGAGTAGATACGATGAATCTTAAAGAACTTGAAGAATTCAATCAAAAACTTATCACGACGAAAGAAATCGTGAAGAACTTGGCAAAACTAAGAAAAGCAGTCAGCCCTGGCAAGATAAAAAAATCTTTATCGTCTCTCAAGAAATCTAGCATTAAAGTAAAAGACAACATTAAGGCTAAAAAAGACGCTATTGTATTAACTAGAAAATTAAGAAAAGAAGAGAAAGAATTAGAAAAAGAATTAGAAATAGAAGCAGAAAAAGAAGCAGAAAAAGGAGATTACTTTTAATCCTTAAAAATGTGATCTTTTTTCGTTTTTGGAGTTTTTAAGTTTCATGTTTAAAAATTTCTCTTAAAAGATATCAAGATCTTGTAAATTCAATGTGCTGACGCTCCAACCACATCCTATAGATTATTTCAAAATCATGTTTCATTTGAAATTATTAGAATCATGTTATTTAAAAAACAATTATATTTTTTCATACTTTTTTGAACTTATAGAATAAATTGAAAAAATATCATCCTCTTTTCAAATAAATTATGACCACCATGAATGTTGGCTTTATCGGGACGGGAAGGATTTTTGATTTGAATGTATTGGGGTATCTTTACAACGAAGATGTGGAAATCACGTGTTTATGTAATAGAACTACTGAAAAGGCTAAAAAAAAGATTGAGCAATTTAAATTAGATGAGAAAATTCGGTTATATTCTGATTACAAAGAGATGCTAGAGAAAGAAGAATTGGATCTCATTGAGATCCTTTTACCTCATCATCTGCACGCTGAAGCAGCTATTTACGCCGCTAGTAAACGTATAAAAGGCATCTCCGTTCAGAAACCGATGGCATTGACTTTAAAAGAATGCGATGAAATGATTGAAGCGTGTAATGACTCCGGATCCATTCTTTCCATATATGAGAATTTTGTATTTGCGCCTCACATAATGAAGGCAAAAGAACTAATTGATCAAGATTATATTGGTGATTTGGCCTCGATAAGAATTAAAATAGCAATGGGTGCTACAGGCGGTTGGGAAGTTCCTGAAAGTGCTGAAAAATGGAGGAAAGATCCAAAACAAGTTGGTGGAAACTTAAAAAAAGGGTCTCCCGTTCTGTTAGACAATGGCCTCCATTTTTTTTGTCTCGGTTGGTGGTTATTTGGAGAAGAGATTGAAAAAGTGTTTGCATGGACCGGAAATTATCAAGGTGTTGATGCTCCTGCCTTTGTCATGTGGAAATGTAAAGAAAATCCAGAAAACAAACACGTTGTTCCCCAGTATGGTAATCTTGAGTTCTCATTAATGCCTGAAATGACTATTCCTTCAAACTATTATTCTACGGATGAATTCATCGAAATTATTGGAAGCCGGGGTGTAATGAAAATTAATCAAGGAACATCAATCGGCAATGTAATGTCTAACTCTGAAATTTTGCTCCGATTATAATAATTAGGGACGGAAAAGTAGAGACCTACACAGATTTTGAGAAAGATTGGAAATATAGCTTCATTAACGCTACCAAACACTTTATTAAAGCCGTTAAAAATAATGAAGAACCCATTCTTTCTGGCGAACAAGCAAGGTATATTTTGAAGTTTAACTTGGCTGCCATCAAATCAGCAGAAATCGGCAAGGATGTATTTATTGATGAGATGGATATTATTACTTAAAAATCTTGAACAATTTGAACATTTAAAGGAATTATCCTTAAAGGAGTTGAAAAAATAACGCGAAGAACTGTTGTAATCATTGATCTTAATACAATAAAACAAAATGTTATGGAAATTAAAAAAAAAGTTGGAAATGAAATAAAGATTTGCCTTGCCGTTAAAGCAGATGCTTACGGTCATGGCGCTGTAGCTGTTTCTAAAATGCTCGAAAAAGAAGGTTTGGCAGATTATTTGGCAGTAGCTACTGTTGATGAAGGTATAGAACTAAGAGACGCCGAAATAAAATTACCTATTCTAATTTTAGGTTTAATAATGCTTGACGAAGCCGAAAAGGCAGTTAAAAATGAACTGACTATAACTGTATGTGAAAAGGAATTAATTGATTCGATTAATAAGGTTGCCAACACATTAGACAAAATTGCTAAGGTTCATTTAAAAATAGATACTGGACTGGGCAGAATTGGATGTAAACCTGAAGAAACCATTAAACTAGTGAAATATATCAATGAGAAGAAAAACCTTTTTCTTGAAGGAATTTTTTCCCATTTTTCTAAGTCTGAAATTAATGATATTTCATATACCAATAACCAGCTAAGATTATTCAATAACGTCGTTGATGAGTTAAAGAAGATTAACGTCAATGTGCCGATCATGCACATGGCAAATAGTGGTGCTATTGTATATTTTCCGGAAAGTTATTTTGATATGGTAAGAACAGGAGCATTGATTTATGGATTTGAAATTTTTGATGATGAAACTAAAGCTTTAAAGCTTAATCCAACTTTATCTTTAAGGTCAACAATAATATTTATAAAAAAAGTGAAGAAGAATGCACATCTTTCGTATGAAGGAACATTTATTACTAAAAAAGATACTTACATTGCAACTATACCGGCTGGTTATGCTGATGGCGTTCCTAGGGCATTATCTAACAATCATGTTGTAAAAGTAAAAGAAAAATTTTATCCTATTGTAGGTAATATTTGCATGGACCAATTTCTAATAGATCTTGGCGATAATTTTTATCCAATTGGAACTGAGGTTGAAATATTTGGAAAAAACAGCGTTTCAATATCAGAGGTTGCAAGAAAATTAAATACTATACCACATGTTATAACTTGCAGATTAAAAAGAGCTAAGAAGCATTATATTAGTTAAAAAAGTTAAAAAAACTTAAAGTTATAATTGGGGAACGCATTCTTTTTATTTTATCAATGAACTCTATTTTACTCTTAACAAGAATAATATTCCAAATCTCCACAATCTTAACTGCTGTGGTTGGGCAATTAGAATTTAAAGTGTTGATTCAATCTAAAATAAATAACTCTTAATTTATTAGGCAATAAGCTCTAATTCTTTTCCTTTTTCTTTTTCATCTTCAGTTGTACTTGAATCCTCCTCGAAAGAATGTTTACAATTCTGACATTGGAATACCATGTAAATTCCAAGTTTGAAACCAATCAAAAAAACTTTTTCACTATCACATTTTGGACATTTCATTATAATTTTTATCTCCATTATATATACATTTATTTTTGACCCCAGTAACTAATGCTTATTTTAATTTGATCATATTTGCCAATTTATGTATTTAAACTAAATATATTTCAACTTCCAAAAGAAAGCCATGCAAGAATATGGAAAGTATTATATTTTGAGAGAGAATTTGATTCACAATAGCTGAAAAGGCAA
>JAUXAJ010000175.1 GCA_030620005.1 Promethearchaeota archaeon
TTGCGATAGACGAAGAAATTGAAGAACCCGACGTAACAATGGAGATCGAAGACCTTGATATAGCAAGACAATTCTTTGGCGGGGAGTTGGATGGAACTACCGCCTATATGAGTGGAGATTTAAAGATCGATGGAGACCTCCAATTAATTATGGAATACGGTTCTTTTGCAGAATATCTTACAGAGTATATTGCACCCTTGACAGGCAGATAAATAATAAATATTATACTATTTTTTTAAAATTTTAAAAATAAACTTTAAAAGGGGCAAGACAGATCGCTTTTAAGCCAACTTCCAGTTAATCCATGAGCAGTTAATCGACAACCTCCGCAAATATGCTTTTCACGACACCTTAAGCATTTTCCAGTAACTTTATCACGCTCTCTAATTTGATTTAAAATTGGATTATTTATCCAAATGTCTTTTAATCCTTTTTGAAGAATATTACCAAGCTTAATATGACCAGCTGGAGCACAAGGAATTACCATTCCTTCGCAATTTAATCCGCAATAAAATAATCCGGTAGCACATCCACTAAAAAAGCAAGAAAGATATTGTATCAAATTAACTATTTTACCATTAAACAAATCTTTATATTTTGGTTCAAATCCAGTTAATAATTCACAAAGTGGGTATATGGTTCCTTTACTTAATTCGTAGCATGTTCGACTATAATAAGGCATTCCACGACCAAGAACGCTTATTTCGTCATTTCCTCGAACTGACTGGATAAATTTTTTTGCCATAAATTTCATCACTTCTATTTTAATTTCATTATTAGGATCGTGATTAAAATAGGTCTTTCCACGCCCAGTTGGTAAGATTCTTGAAACATAAAACCCAGTTGCTCCTAATTCTTTTACAAAATCGTATATTTTAGGAATCTCGTGGTAATTATAATCTAATAACGTCGTATTAATAATTATATCATCAAATTTTCCAAATTCAACCGCGTTTTTAATCCCATTAACAGCCATTTCAAATGCACCGGATACTTGGCGTAAATGATCGTGATTTTTAGGGGAATAACTATCTAAACTTATAGTTATTGAGCGAACTCCGGCATCAAATACTTCATGGCAATTCTTCTTTGAAAGCAACGTTGCGTTTGTTGAAACTGAAGGATAAATGTCGTTTTCTTTAGTATATTTCATGAGCTCAAAGATATCGTCCCGAGTAAAAGGCTCACCACCGCAGAAATTCACGGTTACCACATCGTTCGCGGCTAAATTATCAATAACTTGCTTTGCTTCTTCGGTTGAGAGCTCATTTTCAGATTCTTCGTTAAAGTTTGCATCTACAAAACAGTGTGAACATTTTAAATTACATTTATTTGTCAAGTTCCACACCACGCTAAGCGGAGCGCCAAGTACCATTGGTTTTCTGAGACCAAATATCGCCAATCCTTTGAAAAAATTCTTTATTACTTTACGAATCGATATATCCGCGCAAATATTCTTTACCGTCTCAGAATCTATTTCAAAATAATTAAACCATCTAAATAACAGTTGTTTCATGAATTTTGCTTGAGTGCGGCAATTTAAACATAACTCATCTTGAATTCCAAAAATATTATCCAATATTAAATCAAATCGATTTGAACCGCATTTATTGCAATATTTTGTAGCACTACGCCCAAGTGCCTGAATTAATTGTTTAATTAAAGGGAATGAGTAAATGGTTTTCATGATGATTTTTTTTTTCTGTATTTATTCCTTTTTTTCTCTAATAATAATAACTAAAGAAATAATTACGATAATCATTCCAAAGAATTGAAAAATAGACAAAACTTCGGCAAATATTAAAACCCCGAAGATGGCTGTTATAAAGACCGAGAATGACATTAATATTACTCCTTTCCCAATCTTCATGTAGGACAATGTTTTAAACCAAGCAAGCAATCCAAATCCGTATGTCACTCCCATGAAAATAAAATAAAAATAATTAGCGGGATTCATTAATATTTCTACATTTTCAAGGGGAAAAAAGATGAAATAAGTTGAGAATAGAATTGTTCCGCTAATTACATTCCTAACTAACCCAACTTGATATGGTGTTAATTCGTTATTGTCAAATCGGGATTTGGCAAGCGTGTGTCCTACCATATATAGGCCCACGTCCATAATTAATATTATAACACCAATGTTAAATTCGAGTAAATTAAAAGATCCTTGCGTTACAGCTAAGATAAGGCCAAATAAGAGCACGAACGAGAACAAAATTTGAGTTTTGGTAACTCTTTCTTTCAGGAATAAAAAACCGTATAATAACGAGAATATTATCTCGCTTTTCAATGCTAAAGCACCGTTAACTACTCCTGCAAACTCAAGCCCTACAAACAAGATAGGCGGTACAATGCTAAAGATCAACCCTATGAGTATAAGCGCTCGAATATTCTCTTTTTTTTTCCATCCGTTTAAACGAGAATCGTAAATATTGACATTTTTAATATCGTTTTCTATTGATTTTTTCAACCATTTCCTTTCCATTACAAAAATTGGCAAAAAAATAAATGATTGCACGATTGCATTCATGGCACCAAAAATGTAAGCGTCAATATAACTCGGGCGCACATTAGCTGCTATGGGTTGTATGCCAATAAAGAAAATTGCTAGAGTGCCAAAAATTAGTCCTTTTTTTAAATTCTCGTTTTCCAAGATATCAAGTTGGAAAGCGTAATGAACCTTAAATCTTTTTCCAATTATTCTAACTAACATCTAATCAACTTTAAAATAATTTTTATTTCTAATATCTTTTCTCTTATTATCGTGGAAAATAAAAATTTGGTTAGAGGTGTTATATACGCTATTATTTCTCTCATATTGGTTTCAATTCAGCCGATTATAGTTATCTCTAAACCTGCGGTGATTGACGCTTATTTATTTGCTGCTACCACTATTATAATCGAAGCCATAATTTTTTGTCCTTTAATGGTAATAGAGAGAAAAAGGATTAAACATTTAAATAGAAACGATTCTACAAAAAAAGATGAACGTTCTAGTTCCAGCAATGTAAATGGTTGGAAGAAAAAGAATAATCTAATTTTTTTACTTTATATTTCTATTAACTTCGCCATTGCTCAGATCATGTTCTTTTTATCGTATCAGTTTGGTGGTGGTGCTATCCTCATATCCATAACTCAACAAACAACCATTATCTTCGGGTTATTTTTTGGATTTTTGATAACCCGGGAAAGGATATCTAACATTCAGATAATATTTTCCTTTTTTCTCTTATTCGGGCTAACTATTGCGATTACGCAATTAGATTTTAATAATTTACTTGAAATTAATGTAGGAGTTATATTCATGCTTATAACTGCGTCCATGTGGACGCTCGCACATTCCATAACGAGAAGGGTTTTCAACGCAAATGAAATTGCTCCGATTCAGTTGGCCTTTATAAGAAACGCATTAGGTGGGGTAATTTTAATTTCTACCTATTTTCTTTTCTTTCCTTTAGAAAATCTTAATCTTTTTTTTGTTCCCATTAATCTCTTTTATATGATTTTGATGGGAGTTGTTTACGCTGGAGATCTCTTGTTTTGGTACCTTGGTCTTAAGCATATTAACATTTCAAAAATAATAGCGATCACGTCACCAATGCCGTTATTAGCCGCTTTATTTGCCATGATTTTTCTCAATGAGACATTTACGATTTTTCATTTAATTGGAGCATTTATTGTTATTATTTCGATTGTCATGATCGTAATACAGACAACCGAAGAAAACCATGACCGTTGACAAGAACAAAAGTTTTCGTCTTTGAATTGCGGTATTTTTCAGTTACTGACTCAAAATTTATTCATATCATACTTTAGGCAATATAAAAACATTCGAACTCTCCGATTTATTTTTAAAAATCGGAAAAATGAAAAAAATGGAAGTTCAAGGGCTGAATTCACTTGAATTTACGTTCCACATCTTCCAATGCTTCGATTACGATTTCCGTCCCGATTTCAACCAATTTTTTCGTGATGACCAATGAGGGCAACATCCTGGCGACGTTTCCATAATGACCACCCATTTCGAGAAGCACGCCCTTTTTGAAAACTGCGGATCTTACCTCTGCAGCTATTTCAGGAGAAGGCTTCCGAGAATCCTTGTCTTTCACGATTTCTATACCGAGCATTAGGCCTTTACCCCTTACTTCCCCGACGATTTCAAGATTTTTCGTGCCCCTTTTTAATTTCGAGAGTATGAAATCCCCGAGTTCGCGCGCGTATCTTGGCAAATCATGTTCCAGCATGAAATCCAGCGATGCTACTCCTGCTGCCATTGCGGGAGCGTTCCCGCGGAAGGTTCCAATATGGGAGCCCTTATTCCAGACGTCGTAATCTTCACGGTAAACGATTGCTGATAGTGGTAACCCCCCACCAATCGCTTTAGAGATCGCCATGATATCTGGCATTGCTCCTGAGTGTTGAAATGCAAAAAATTGCCCCGTCCGACAAAAACCCGATTGAATTTCGTCAAAAATCACCGGCACTTCGTATTCTCGACAACTTTTCTCAACTTGCTTGACAAATTTCTCTGGAGGAATTACCGAACCACCCTCTCCCTGAATGGGCTCCATGATCATTCCCGCAGGATGGACAATTCCCGAATGGGGATCTTCCAAAAGGTGGTGAAAATACATCGCACATTCCAATTGGCAATCTTCTCTCGACTTATTGAATGCACATCTATAACAGTATCCATACGGAGCGAAATGAACGTCAGGAAGCATGGGAGCGATTTTTTCCTTGAAAGCCTTGCCTGAAGACACAGTCACGGCACCAGCAGTTTGACCGTGATAGGAGCCCTCAAAGGCAATAAGAGAATGTCTATTTGTTACATGCTTTACAAGTTTAATCGCACTTTCAATGGCATCTGAACCTGTTGGACCCCCAAAAGTCACTTTAACTTTATTTTTTAAATTACCGGGCATTATTTTCCTCAAGTATTCGACGAGTTCCAATCTTATCTTCGTGGGAAAATCTAGTACGTGGGTGATTTTATCCAATTGGGATTTTATTGCATCTATCACGACAGGATTTCCATGTCCTAACGTCATGACTCCTGCACCACCAAAAAAATCTATGAAAATGTTTCCATCCACGTCTTTTATGGTTGCGCCTTTTCCTTTTTCAAAAGCAATTGGTAACCCTTTAGGATAGGATACGGGATTTCCTTCTATCTCCCATTGACGCTTGAGCATTTTTTTTGAATTAGGTCCAGGAAGATCGGTTAATAATTTGGGCGCATCCCAATTTAACTCTTCAAATTTCATTCTAATATCCTTTGTTTGAGCTTGACTCAAGTTATGCTTGATATAATAAAAAAACAAAATTTAAACTAAAACTTTTGTTCTTACTTTTAATTTTCTATTAAAAAAGAGCTTATTGAAAAAATTGGAATCATTGACCAATAAGATGGTGATACCATTACTTCCTACGTCGTTCTTTTCTTGCCTGTTTTTTCAATTCCTTTTCCTTAATTTCGAGTTTCCTTTGTGCAATAATATCATATAACTCTACTCCTGTCATCGGAGGCTCACGAATTTTATCCTTTCTGCGTAGTATTATTGCGTCGGAAGGGCATACTACAACGCAGTTTCCACAACCTATGCATCGTTTCCGATTAATTGAAGATACAGCGTCATCAAGTGAAATTGCTCCTAATTGGCAGCGATCGATGCAAGTTCCACATCCAGTACATGATTCCTCTTCAATCTCAGCATAATAATTAGTTCGCACCATTTGCCCTGGATTAGGCAATTTATTTAAATTAGACATTCCTTCGCAACAACAAGTGCAACAATTGCATATAAAATCGATTTTTTGGGCATTTGCCGGTTGAAAAATCAACCCATCCTCTTCATTTTGCTTCAAGATTTCTAGAGCCTCGTTTCTACTTATTTGGCGCCCCCATCCTTTATCTATATACATTTGAGCGGCATGACCAAACGACATGCACACTTCTCTTCTTTTAGTAGCCTCACAAGGATCCTCGAAAAGGTCCTTGGCTTGTCTACAAACACAATTTATCGCTACAAACGGTCCTTCAACATTATCAAATAATAATTTAATATCGTCGTATCTTACAACATCCAATTCATGATCGACATTTAATCCAACTGGTACTGTACGCAACTGAGGAATTGGTACCTTTATCATATCCTTAGCAAAAGCTTCATTCCAATATTGGTGCATTTCCTCCACGAATTCCATCGTCAGCTTATTGACCTGAAATTCGAATATCCCTACAGCAAATAAAGCGATGCCATATGTTTTTGTATCACCCTTTTTTAGAGCCATTATAGCTCCTTTATCAGCCATATTATCCAGTAGTGTCTCCAATTCTTCTAGCGAAATCCCTAGAGAACTTGCCCGTTCATGAATTTCTTCTAATGGTTCTAGATCTTTCCACGAAAACTTTAGCATTAAAGCAATTCTAGCTTCTTCAGGAGTAAAAAATCGTTTTAAAATGCGAATTTCTACACCGGATTTAGTAGCCGGGAAACCGACTGGCTGCTGATCAAGATGTTCTTGCAATTTTCTGTAAACATCAATCTCATTTTTATCCCTAACTATACTTTCACTATTCACGATAAATCAACAAACGATTTTAATCATTTTCCATCCGAACTTTTTCTTGCTTCCATGCTCCGTAGCCATGTATGAACAAGCATGTTGCAAAGATATATAGAATGATTTTTTGACCTGTGACATTTATTATTAATCCCTCAATTGTTTGATTTCCAGGTCCCGTGAACATTAATATTAAATAGAATCCTAATGACACGGTAAAAACCAAGAAATTGAACGCATAGCGTCTGGGATAAGACCCATGCCAAAAGATTGCGATGGAATATATGATGGATATAAAAAATCCAGATGAAAATCCCATTATAACAAACCATCCATGAGCTGGACCGTTAACATTTGAAGGCGCAAAAGCTATGCCTGAGAGACAAAAAGTCGTGAAAAGTCCAATAACAGAACCCGCCACAGTGAGCCAAAATTTTAATTTTTTCTCCTTGAAAAAAGATGGAAACGCTAAAAAAGAAGGGACGAGCATGACTCCGATGAGAAAAAAGGCTAAGGAGAAAAACACGAAAGCAACCGTGTTAGGTTCCCCTGAATGCGCCACGGTTCGACCTATGTCGCTGAAAAAGTTATGAAAAAAAGAGTACCCGGTGATAGTAGGGTCTAAATATGTGCCGCCGGCGTAAAATAACATCCCTAAAAAAGTGAAAAGAACGAATTGCGCGCACCCAATCATATTCAATAAAAAGGCCCAATATTTCCATTTATTACTGTTCATCTTAATTTTCTCCAAATATCTCTCATGTGATAATGTTCATAAACCAATTATTTCAATGTAATTATTATCGATTTAAGACTATATTAATGTGATCTTCTTTTTAAATCAAAATTATTTTTTTTAAACCATCGCGTGTGTGATAAATTTTATCGATATAACACAATTATAGCTTTTGAGTTATAATTCGTTATCCCTCGTTATCCCTCGTTATAATTCGTTATATTAAATATAGATATTATGCTAGTTAGAAGGATAGCATCGCCAAAGGAATGACCAAATCCATCCATTTTTAACCTCTTTCTTTTAAGTTTAATTCTTTCTAAAAATTTTTATTTTTTTGTAGCTTTTCTTTTTTATCTTGGAGTTTGATAATAAGAAGAAGGGTTTGATTTGGGGTGTTGCTGGAATATTTCTAATTGGATTTCAGCCTATTGTAGCGAACGCAAGACCGCCAGATATTTTCGATAATTACATATTTGCAGCAATGACGTGTTTCTTCGAAGCACTTATCTTTTTCCCTTTAATGTTTGTAGAAAGAAAAAGAATTAAAACGAATTACAAAAAGGGAATTATAGTTTTTGATGAAATGGAGAAACTTTTATATGGCTACAAAAAAAATCTTCCCATGATCTTTTTTATAGGCCTTATATTCGGTGTTGGAAATATAATGTTTTTTACTGGTTACCAGTTAGCAGGCTCGATAAATGGTTCGATCGCCCAAAAATCTACTGTAATATTTTCTTTATTGTTTGGTTATTTGATAACAAAGGAAAGAATTACCAAAAAACAGATTGTTTTTTCGCTTATCTTGCTTTTTGGGTTAGTGATAGCAGTATCTCAGGGTAATTTCAATTTAATCGATTTTAATATGGGAGTAATAATCATTCTCTTATTGTCTTGCATCTGGATGATGGCTCATGCCGGGACTAAGCCTATCTTTTCTAGAAAAGAAGCAACCACCGTGCAGATGGTTTTCATGCGCAACATAATAGGATTTGCGATTTTGTTTTCTACTTACTGGATATTCTTTCCTTTAGAAAATATAGCCATATTTTTCGATCCAGTGAATTATTTCTGGTTTTTTGCGATGGGAGGGGCATATGTTTGCGGCTTGTATTGTTGGTACAATGTGCTTTCTAATTTAGATGTTTCCAAGGCCACCATAATGACCTCACCAACACCAATCGCTACAGCCTTATTCGCCACGCTCATTCTCAATGAGATTTTCACGATTTATCATCTAATCGGTTTAATTATTGTAATCCCATCGATTATAATGATTGTTAGAGAAAGAGACAAAACTGATTTTTCGAAACGAATTAAATAAGAAGTTACTCTTCTAATGCCCACTTCATGAGCTCATCTGATATATAAATATCTTTCTGAAGCGAATCTAAAAAAGATATATACTCTTCTCTTGTCTTAATAATAATATCATCTACGAAATTAAAAAATATTTAGATTAATGGGTTAAAAACCAGAATTTTGTATTTATAAGTTCATTCCCTTCTCTCTCTGGTGTCCCACCATGGTGCCCTCCTAAAAAAGTATATTATATAGAGATCTCAAATTAGAAATTTATTACGATGTAATTATTTAATATTATAGAATGAAGAGAAAGTAAAACAATCATGATATGGAGCATGTAGAATATAAAGGAAAACGATATAATGTAATAGATGGGAGGTTGGATCTAAGCAATTTAGGCATTCGCAAAATTACTAATATTTTAGGATTAGAAAATTTGACCAAACTAAAGGAACTGGATCTTTCAAATAATACTATTACTGAGATTGAAGGGCTTGAAACCTTAACTCATCTGGAGTTGCTAAATCTAAGAGTAAACCAAATTAAAGAAATAAAAGGTCTTGAAGCGTTGACTAATTTAAAATATTTATATCTCTATAATAATCGAATATCTGAGATTAGTGGAATTGAGGCGCTTGTTAATTTGGTTGAATTGAATCTTTTTGATAATCGAATTCAAAAGATTAAAGGCTTAGAAAACATGATTAATTTAAAGAAATTATATCTCGGTAGTAATCGTATAACGGTGATCAGAGGGCTTGAAAATTTGAGCTACTTAAAATTCTTAAATATTGAAAAAAACTTTATTACAGAAGTTCAAGGTCTTAATACACTTGAAAATCTGGTCCTTTTGGCAATTAAGAGAAATTCAATTAGAGAAATTAAGAGGCTCGAGCATTTAAAGCAATTGATGAGGTTAGAATTGGCATTTAACGAGATCACCGAGATCAGGGGGCTTGCCGAGCTTGAGAATCTGGAGATCCTTGATCTTCGGGGGAATCCAGTATATGATAAGGAACTTCAGTTTGCGACGAAAAAAATAAAAGTAAAATTATTAGATGCTAAAGAATTAGTTCTCTATTGTCAAAGAAATAAGATTTAGTTCTTAAAAATTCAAATTTTTAAGCGGCAATGGCAACTATGAATAAACTAATAGCTAAGCTAAGTGAAATTGGAGTCATGACTTGCTTCTCAGATTTGCTTTGTGACGTTAAGTTTGCAAGAGTGTTTAATGATAAATAAAAAGCTAAAACCCAAATAATAATTACAAATACAATAGAATCGGGTATAATTTTTAAATCGTTAAATCTTATTCCAAAAAAGTCAAAATCTTTTTATACATTTATGTACTCAATAAAGATAATAAATAATTATTCAAAATTTTGAGTTTTTAAAATGACGAAATCGAAAGGAAAGATAAAAAAGATCATAATTTTCGCCTACTTAATAATTCTATTATTCTGGTTTTCTGTAAGTTCGTCAGTAAGTATAAATACGAATGTTATAAGCGATAATAAATTAGAAGTGCCAACTTTCGATATAGATGACGGAAAATATCTGAAAAAATCTTATTACGATAATTCGATGTCCCCAATTGTAATAGATGACACTGGTGGAGGCGATTACACGTGGGAGGAAGCTGCAAACGAGGATTGGTGTACAAAAATTGGTGATACCTATGTTATCGAAAATTTAACCATCGATGCCAGTGGTCACCATTTTGGGATCCATGTCAATAATTCAAACGCTTTTTTCAGGATAAAAAATTGTACGATTTATGGTGCAGGGAGTGAGACTTTTAATAGTGGAATTCAATTGCAAAATACTACTAATGGAGAACTAATTAATAACAACTATTCGTTTAACTTGAATGGCATTATATCGCTTTCAAGTAAATTCAACACTATCTCAGGAAACATTGCAAATAACAACTCACAGCACGGAATAGGCTTAGCATATAGCAATAAAACCGTTGTAACGAATAATGTTGCAAATAATAACACCTATTTCGGTATTATTTTACATCATGGTCATAATAACACGATTTTGGGAAATAACGCTAGCAGAAATACCTATTTTGGGATATATTTAGAATATAGTTATAATAACACGATCATGAGAAATTACGCTGCCAAAAATGACAATTCTGGGATATATTTAGATTGCAGTCATAACAACTCGATTTCAGAAAACACAGCAATTAATAATAATAATCATGGAGTAATTGTAGGGGAATCTAATTTCAATTCTATTACGGAAAATAATGTTAGTAATAATGGTGAGGTGGGCATTGTCATGTGCGGAAGCAATAGTAATAAACTTTCCAGAAACATCGTATATAAAAACCATGATGGCATCTTAATAACCAATTGTTCATCTTATTACTGTGAAAAAAACAACATTTCAAAAACTTTAATAGCTAATAATACTAACTACGGAATATTAATAGAAACTAACAATAATTATACCAGTATTTTTCAAAATGCCTTTATCGGGAATGAAAAATGTCACGCATGGGATAATGGCTCACATAATAACTGGAATAACAGCTTCATTGGCAATTACTGGGACAATTATACTGGTGTAGATGCACCTCCGCCAGATGGTATAGGAGATGATCCTTATACTTATATTCAAGGCTCT
>JAUXAJ010000182.1 GCA_030620005.1 Promethearchaeota archaeon
ATCTGAATAGTTTTGCGTATAATTTCACTCTGTTTTAAATTATTTAATTCTATCCTTTGATTTCTTATTTCTTTTATATTTCATAAGAATTTTTTCAATTTCTAATTCAGCTTCTGAAAAAATTAAAAATTCATTTTATATTTTTCTATCAATTGTCTTGAAGTTATGATTTCAGTATTTATAACTTGTTTTAGCGTTAATAAATCTTTATCTCCAGTAATTAAATAGTTACATTTTGCAACTAAAGAACTTTTTAAAATATTTGTATCTTTTTCATCCCTTACTATAAGGTTTAAATTATAATTAGGAGGAATTAATTTATATTCGAGCATTATTTTTGCAATATATTCGTTTACGCTTTTTTCTTCAACATTAAATTTTTTTCTTAGAACAGATTGTATTTCATCACAAACTTGTTGGGAAGTAAAAAGCTTAATATTTTTAGAACGGTGATAAACAATTTTTCTTTTATTACCATTAAAGAAATAAGCGGAAATAAAAATGTTTATATCGATAAAGATTTTAATCATTAACCATGTCTCGTTTTCTTGCAAGCTTTTAAAATATCATCTAAAGTAATGTTTTTTTCTTTAGCAATTCTTTCACCTTCTAAAAAAATACTTTTCCAACTTGGGAGGTTAACTTTTTTAATAAGAATGAAATCTTTTTCAACTGTAACTGCTAAGTAATCATCCTGATTTATGCGTAAGTTTTTGCGTATCTCATTAGGAATTGTAATTTGTCCTTTTTTATTAATTTTAGAAATTCTTACTTTCATAATTCTTTTTCACTATTTAAAAGTAATACTTTCTTACTAATAATTTTTTTAATTGTATTATTTAAAATGGAAAAGAAATCCACCTATCTTTATTTAGGAAGTGGTTAAGAAAGAGAAATCACTAAATCATCGCACTCTAATGTCTTATATCTATTGAAACCTTATTGCATTACATAAAAGAGGTAAGAATTACTCTAATTTAATGTGATCAGCTTGCATTTGTAATAGTTGATCTAAAATGCGTTTAGCTTGCCAATGGGTTTCTACAACAGGATCGGCAAGGAGAGCTTGTAGTGCAAGATCTTTTGATCTCGTTAATACAGCTTCTACCACTAGATCTTGAACAGAATATTGATTTCTCAGAAGAGCTGCGATCCCTTTCGGATATTCTCCTAGTTTGATTCCATTTACTCCATTCTTATTAATTATTGCAGGACATTCCACCACGGAATCTCTAGGGAGATTCGTAAATATTCCTTCATTCGGAATATTTACAGAGTGCTCCACGTGATTTGAATCAGTTATGATTCCTTCAATTATAGGAATAGCACGCTCATCATCAGGTTTAATTATTTTATGCCCTCTTCCTTTTTCTATAAGTTGTTTCAGTTTAATGAAACGATATTTAGTAATAACTCTTCCATGGGAGCTCCAAAATTTTCGTATAGTTGGAATGTCAGATTTTTCCCATGCCCAGTGCATGTACTCGCCATAATGACTGTCAGTAGTATAAGGACAATATCCATACGTTTTCAAAATAAAACTAATGAGTTTAAATCCATCATAAGATTTCAGATTTGCTAAGAATTCTGGACCTTTCTTACGAAGGTCTGGATATGCGTTTTTGCCCGTGTCTCTGTATTTTATATCCAAAAAAACCCCGAAATGATTTAAGCCTCCCGCCTTAATTTCTAGATTAGATATATCTGTTTTTAGAATTCTACTCAATATAGGCAAAAAATGAAAGTATTCGTGACAGAGGCCCACAACCTTAAGATTGGGATGCTTTCTTTTTATTGCTAGGCAAATTCTACTCATGGGATTTGAATAATTAATAAAAAGAGCTTTAGGACAAATCTTTTCGATATCGTCGCAAATCTCCAGAATTGGAGGTATGACTCGCAGACTATGAAATAAACCTCCCGGACCACCATTTTCCCCCGAAACTTGTTTATTACCGAACTCTTGAGGAACTCTAAAATCTAAATCTAATAATGGGTATCGAGGGCCGACTTCTATAGAATTTATGATGAATGTAGCATTTTTCAGCGCATCGGGTCTATTAATCGTGTGTTCTAATTCAAAATTTAATTTTTTTTTATCTATTGCCGCTTGGCACGCTTTATTCGTTAAACCTAAAGTTTCAGCATTAATATCATGGAGACAAATTGTAGCTCCTTCTAAAGCTTCACAAGCAAATATATTTCCAACAGATGCTATTCCAAATGACAGAGATCCCGCTCCTATTATCACTATTTTTTCTTTTCTTACCAAATGTAATCTTTCTCCATTTTTACTTAATTTTATTCAAATTATTTTCTAAAATCTATAAAAAGTTATAAAATTTTATAAAATGCTAATAGTTATTCATATAATTTATTAGAAAATATAATTTAAAAAGTATTATTGAGAAAAAAAAAATAAAAAGGTTTGAACGATGAAAGTTGTTGTTTTTAACGGAAGTCCAAGGAAAGAAGGCAATACACATCTATGTTTGAATATTGTAATAGATGAATTAAAGGCCGCTGGAATTGAAGTTGAATATATTTGGATGGGAATGGACAATATCCAAGGATGTATCTCTTGTTATAGCTGCGCACAAAATCGAGATAAGAAGTGTGCTGTCAAAGCTGATAAATTGAACGAATACCTCGAGAAAATGCTTGAAGCAGACGGTATAATATTGGGGTCGCCAACATATTTTGCAGACACTTCGACCAGAATGAAAGCATTAATTGAAAGAGCAGGTTTAGTGAGTAAAATTAATGGAGATCTCCTAAAACATAAAGTAGGTGCTACTATAGTAGCTGTAAGGCGAGCAGGAGCTACTCATGTTTTTTCGAACATGAATTATTTTTTCTTGATCAATCAAATGTTTGTTGTCGGTTCAAGTTATTGGAATTTGGGTGTTGGATTACATCCTGGCGACGTAAAAAAAGACGAGGAAGGTGTTTCAACCTTTCAAAATTTAGGAAAAAATTTTGCTTTCCTGCTTCAAAAGCTTCATTCTTAACATGTATCCCTTTTTTTTCTTTTTTGGGACTGTTTTATTTTTGAGTTTATTTTATAGGATTGTTATATAGAGAGGATTATTAAAATAAGATAAAAAAATTTTTAAAAAATAGACATCTGTCCTTTATTGCTTCAAAACTTTAATAGTAAGTCATGGATTGCATGATATGATTTATTCGTCGAGTTCTTTCTTGAATAAGGCTTTTATATCGTTTTGACATAAATAATAAAAAATTACTAAAGGATAAATGAAAATTGTCGTTACTGCGCAAGCAAACATCATGATATTTCGACACGCATTGATCTTTAAAAATAAACCTATTGCTCCAACCATCATTAATCCCCCTACAATTAAGATAACAAATCCAAGAAGTACAAACAACCCTTCGTTTAGGTCCAGAAAATTTTCCGTAGGTGAACTCATGAAAATAAGAATGCCAAGCGCCAGAAAAACAACTGAAACTACTATTGAAGTTATGCCTACTAACTTTATTCCAAGCTTAGCGTCAATTCGGGCAGATTCTGGAGCGGATGTAGGGTTTTTCTTCACATCCTTCTCAACGTGGAATAATAAAATTATTGGCAAAAGAATGAATACAGTTGCTAAAATAACCACAGCAACGCCGTATTCTTCACCGATTATTTTATCTCCAAATGTGAAGGCAAGTAAGAGAGTAAGTCCACTAATTATCGCATATATTATTAGAACGTCTTTATACTCTTGTTCCACGATATACACGGCTAATAGAACAACTATAAACATTATTATGAAAGGTAATATTTGCAAAGCCCCTACTTCTACTCCATATGAGGCAATATGGTATAAATCTCCAAGATGAGGTTGCAATACATTATCCAATAATTTAATGGTGGAGTCATGAGTGTCATGCCTAAATATAGCGTCGGCAATAGTATGAAGTAGTCCGCCTGATACACACAATAAATAAGAGTTTTTCCAGTTTAATTCCCTCCGACCATCATCTACTATCTCAAAAAAGTGTTTTGTTCGTTTAATTGAAAATCGAGAAAAATATGAAAAAAATAATGCTAGTGGAATAGCCCAAATCAAGAAAGGGATAAACCAATGAAAGTCAATGCCGGTTAAATCTTCAAGAAACCCGTATGCTTGAGCAGAGTCAGGCCCAATCCAATTATTTATTAAGAATATAGCTGCAACCTTTTTATTAAATTCTCCATCAGTATAATAAATTATAGGAATAAGGATAGCAAGACTTATTATGATATGACCTAACCCAGTTGGCATTTTACATCATTCAATTTTTTTATAATAAACACTTAAATTTTATTTTTACTGATTTATTTAATTTATTAAAAATTATAGAAGCATGTCGTACAAGATTTTGTTCCTGAAAGTTGGACTGATGAGGAAATAATTTTACTCATGAACATTCGATCTGGAATTCATTTCAATGAAAAGTTGCTCTAAAATGTTTTTTAACCATTTAATTAGAAATTAAATTATAGATTATTAAGGGAATATTTATTTCAAGAAGATTCATTTAATAATTTGATATTTTTTAGAATAATAATTATAATTAAAAGGTCTTGGATGATATGGCTTTATTTTTACAGATTTTTGTCATTGGATGTTTCATTGTTGTAGTAATCGCGCTATTCCGTGAAAAGACGGATTTTTTAACATACAGTATAGCAGCAATGTTTACTGCAGTGATCGCTACCTTCATTTTCTTACCCGAAGAAATAAATATTGAAAACATCGTCTTAGCAATAGAGTGGGAAATCGTGTTTTTTTTAATCTCGCTTTTCACGATTGTAGAAGTTTTAGAAGACAAGCGAATATTTGAAGAAATTTCGTTAAGAATTACAAACAAATTTCAGACAAATACGAGAAAGTTCTTCTGGGTGATGTGTTTAGTCTCAACCCTGTTTGCTGCTGTAATTGAAGATATTTCCGTTGCCGTGATTTTCATTCCAATGATCATAAAAACTGCGGATAGGATGCGCATTAATCCCGCTCCAATCTTAATTGGTTTATCCGTGTGTATTAATATTGCATCTACTTTAACTCCTTTTGGATCATCGGAAAACATTTTAATAGCGGCCAAATTTAATCTCACATCTTTATGGTTTTTAGTTAACTTAGGGATTTATTTCATAGTTACTTTACTTTTAACATTGTTTTTATTGGATCGTTTCGTCCTTAAAAAAAGCTTAAGCGATATATGGTGCATTCATTGCCAAGAATTTACTGAACCACTTGATCAAGAGCACATAGAGCAACATGAACTAGTGATAATGGCAGATCGCGTGGATAAAAAAGTATTTAACAAGAATTTAATAGCGTTAACAGTTTTTGTTATTTTCATGTTTTTTATACCAAATATTTTATTTGTTGGCATATTAGGTGCTCTCATTTTTGTTTTGATTAATCCTCGAGTTGATAAAGAAGGAAAAAAGCGTCCAGATATCTCTTTTTATTTATCTAAAGTAGATTACAGACTTGTATATTTCTTTATTTGTTTATTTGTATTAGTTTTCTGCATGGAAGTTAATGGTACTATTGGAGCAATTGAGGAGTTAGTCCTGAACCTGTCAACGGAGAATTTATTTTTAATATGTATCTTTGTTCTGATTACAACTTCATTACTCTCAGGTCTTCTTGATAATGTCCCGGTAACGGTTTTATTCATTCCAGTTATTGGAGTACTCATCAGTGAAGCAGGTCTAGCAGCTACACCTTTATTAATTGCCTTCATATTAGGAATAAACTTGGGAGGGAATTTTTTACCACAAGGTGCCGCTTGCGACATGATGACACTTGAATTTGCAAAAAAAAATTCTATTACTGATTTAAATTACAAAAGACTATTAAAAGTTGGAGGTCTTTTTGCTTTACTTCACATTTTTTTAGGAATAATGTATTTAGCATTCTTCATATTCATAATTCAATTATAAGCAATCAATTATAGCCAATGAAAAAGACATTCCAACTAAAGATATAATTAAACTTTTAACCCGAGTAAAAGTTTTCCGCAAACGAGATTAAGCCAGGTTCTAATAATTTCAATTCTTTCTTTTTCTGGTTGCTCAATTGACATCTGCAGAATCAAGCGATTGATTGATACGATAATTCTATATCTGGATTGTCTCTGTCCGCCTTCATTTGAATTTAATTTCCAACTTCATTAATTTCCAACTTAACTAATTTAAATTTTCAAAGGATGCAATTTACTAATTTAGATTTTCAAAGGATACGATATTAATAGAAAAAAAAAATGATAATATGAAAAATAATTTACTATATTAAATTTAATAATTTAGAATAAGGATGTCGTACAAGGAAAAAATCATTAGACAATTGAGAAAAGGTTATTCTCCCATCGAAGCCGGTCCTAAAGAGAGTATTAACTCCATTTTTAAAAATACCTTTAAACCGCTAATCAAAAAAAAGGACCTGGACTTATTATTTGAGCTTTGTGAAACTAATGAAACACTACTAAGAGCGTGGGGGTTTTTGGGTTTATGTCATGTTTTAAAGGATAAAACCATTGAAGACGCCGAAAAAAAGTTGAGGATTCGAAATATTGTGATTGATTTATTAAACGATGAGAACGAAATTAATTATTATGGGGGCTCAATTGAAACCCGGACATCATTAAGAGAACACCATGTAAGAAGAATTTGTGAATTAGATAAAGAAATTTTATTCGAGCCTGTGTTTGAGTATGTTCAATCCTCAGAAGGAAGAATGAATGAAGTAATTGGGGAATTAATAGAAAATGTTTTAACAAAGGTCGAAGACTCAAGAGTAGAGCCTATGATTTTGCTGCACGCAAATAACATTAGTCGTAATGATTTTGACTTAAAGCTTCATATCATTAATGGTTTTGAGAGTTTGGGTCAAATAATAGCTTTAAAGGATATAACAGCTATAACTAACTTATTTAAAGCCTATTTAAAAGATATTGAGGAAGATAAAGCCGAAATTAAAGAGAAGAATGAAGGAAAAAAGTTAGAAATAGTGAATAAAAAAAATAGACTTCGAGAGAACATTTTAAGAGCCGCCGCTCAATTGGACCTTGACCTCGAAAAGGAAACTTTAGATTTTTTAGCTGCATTAACACGCCCCTATAAAGCCTTACACCAAATTGCTAAAAAATACAAGAATAACGAGAAGTTCAAATCAATACTTCTTAGAAAGTTAAAAGAAAGCGAAAATTCTCTTTTAATAAAAGATATCTTGATATCCATTCTCATATTAAGAGAAAATGTTCAGAATTGGAGGGACCTCGTTATAGAAAATCTGACTAAATTTCAAATCATTGATAAAGACTTGATGGAGGAGATGCAAAAGGTTGATCTTTATCGTGAAGATATAATAATAGATTTCTTAAATGAGGGAGATAAATGGCATCTTGAATTCATTCGAGAATTCGTCCTAAATAATCCAGAGAAACTGAATGAGTGGTCAAACTTTAAGAACAAATTAATAAACATTTTAAAGTTTTTTAAACAGTATCCAAACTTCAAAGAAAAAAAGGAATTAGCGTTAAGACTTGTTATTGACTTAGTAAGAGAAGACATGATTGAGTATAGTTTGGAGAACTTTAAAAATTTGGAAGATAGTCAACTTCGGAAAATCGCTTTATTCGCAATTATTAAATTTGGAAAAGAAGAGTTGATGCTCGAATTAAAAAGATTTTTAGAAAAAAATGAAGAATCTGCCATGTTCTTTAAAAAGTTTTGGAGATATTTGAAACGAAATGAATGGAAGTTTATTTATTAAAGAATTATTCGTTTTTCGTTTGAGGCCTCATTTGGGAAATATTGTCTTCAATGTTCAATAATTGTCTGGGTAATTTTGACATTCTAACTCTTTTTTGTTCAAAATTAATTGAATCTAAAAAATGACTATGAATTGTTTTGGTAATTTATTGGACATTTTGATTCTTTTAATAATTTTACTTAATATAGAAGAATACATTTCAATTATTAATTATATTATTTGAATTATTTGAATAGTCATTAAAATTAAAAACGTGAGCCTTTTATTAACATGAAAATGAGTGAAAACGAACTTTTAATCGAACTTAAGGACGCCATAATCGGCGGGGAAATCAAGAGAACCAAAGAACTCGTAAAGAGGGCACTAGATCTTGGTCTTGAGTATAAACATATCCTCGATAAGTCAATAATTAAAGGGGCTGAAGAAGTTGGAAAGCTTTACGAACAGGAGGAATATTTTTTGGCGGATTTATTGATGACCGGGGACTCTATAGCTGTTGCGATGGAAGCATTAAAACCAGCCATGGAAAGTAGTTTAAACGAATCTAAAGGGAAAATTCTTGTTGGAACTGTTGAAGGTGATGTACATGATATTGGCAAGTGTTTAGTTGTGTCTCTTCTTCTAGGACAGGGTTATGAAGTTATCGATCTTGGCGTAGATGTATCCCCAAAAGCGTTTATTGAAAAAGCGAAAGAGTTAAAACCGGAGATCATCGGTTTAAGTGGCTTAATAACAACGAGTCTTTCAAAAATGCATGAAACTGTAATTGAATTGAAAAAAGAAGGGATACTTTCCAAGGTAATTATTGGTGGAGGCATGGTGTCAAGACTCTCATGTGATAGGATGGGAGCTGATGATTGCGCCAAAGATGGATGGGAAGGAGTAAAGAAAGTATAAAAATTAATGGAGGAATATAAAAATGCCGCATGATTGGATGGCATCTGCAAATAGATTAATACAAACCTTTGCAGGCTCAAAAAAAGTTGACAAGGTTCCTTATTTTCCCATTGTTGACGAACAAATGATCACGCGTGTCATGGGAATCACTGTAAAAGAACTATATAGTTCTCCTAAAAGATACGCGAATGCTTTAATTGCCACGAATTTGTTCTTTCGGTCGGACATTTTCCCCATCCCAACTGCGTATGCTGGTCCAGCAGAGGCACACGCTTTTGCTGAAAAAAATGATAGATTAGATACAATTATATGGTACGATTACAAATCAATGTCAATAAAGCAAGGAGAAGTGTGCAATACAATGGAAGATATCGATAAGTTAGAAATTCCCGATCATTCAAAGTCCGAATTATGGACAATTTCATATGAAACAGCAAAAATAGTACGCGATAAAATCAGAATACCTCAAAATTTTGGATTAGGTGTTTGGTCTGTTGTTCAACAGTTACGTGGAATTCAAGCATATAAGGATATTCGAAGAAACCCTGATTTATTATTAAAGCTGTGTGAAAAAGTGTTCCAATCTCAATTAGACGCGTATGAAAATTGGATCGAGAAGGTAGGACAAGTTAGTTTTATTTTTTATACAGGATACGCATTTAATAAACACATGATGAGCTACCAAGATGCCATGAAATATGAAGGACAATTTATCAAAAGACTTCAAGAAAAAATCAAGGTTCCATTCATCCTTCATAATTGTGGAACAAAACCTTATTGGAATATCTGTGAAGACATAAATTTCATCGCTGTTAACGGTTCTCACCCATTAGATATTAAGTTTTGGATTGAGTTTAGAGAGAAATTCCCAAAAATAACCATCATGGGGGCTAATATTGATGTTAATCGAGAAATGCTTACGGGTTCACCTCAAGATGTCGAAGATAAAGTAAAAGAAAACATATTTAATTTAGCCCCTAAAGGTAGATATATTGTATCTCCTATTTGCTGTCTTCCATGGGGTGTATCTATTCCTAACGCATTAACAATCCCAAATACAATAGATAAATATGGTCACTATCCAATAAAAATCTAATCTTAATTGTTTTGATTTTTCTTATTCATTATTATATATACAATTTTATATTTCTTAGGACATTTTAAAGCAACAATTGCTAGTATATTAAAAAGAGAAACTCAAACTTTCGTTTGAGCCATCATTTGGGAAATATTGTCTTCAATATTCATTAATTATTTAGATAATTTTGATATTCTAACTATCTTTTTGATTAAAATTAAAGTATTTGTATTTTTACTCCTCTTATAAGAGAAATATATGGAAAAAAAGAAATTAAAAAGTTGTATTAGTTTATCCTACTACTTTTTTAAAGACTCTTAAGAAATTATCACCAGCTATTTTCTTGATTTCTTGATCGCTATATCCCCGTGAAATTAATCCCTTAACCAGATTTGGAAATTTTTTATATTCTTCGAAGCCTTTCATATTATATAAAAAGCTCGCTCTATCCTCGGGTCGGAAGCCTACCTTATCCATTACAGCGTCTATCTTTACTGCTAAATTTTTAGGTATTGAGTAGCCGTAAAAATCAGTTCCGATTCCTACATGATCAATTCCTACAAGATTTACGATATAATCGATGTGGTCAACCCAGTCATCAATAGTAGTATTTTGCATATTACTTGTTAAAAAGCCAGGAACAATCATTACACCTATGTATCCCCCTTTTTCTGCGATAACCTTTAAAAGATCATCATCCTTATTTCTAACGTGCTCAGTTAACTTCTTCGAAGCCGTGTGTGAGGCAATTATTGGGTCTTTAGAGTTTTCTACAGCATCCTTTGATGTTTGAATACCGACATGCAAAACATCTATAATTGCTCCGAGCTCGTTAATCTTATTTACAAC
>JAUXAJ010000141.1 GCA_030620005.1 Promethearchaeota archaeon
TCGTGTAGTTCCACAGCTCGTTCCCGTCCTCGCCGTTCAGCGCGTAGATCTTCCAATCATCGCTTCCGACTATTACTTCTAGCTTGCCGTCGCCGTCCATATCGCCCAAAGCGGGAGAGGAATACACGCCAGCTCCCGTCGTGTAGTTCCACGACTTCGAGACGCTATTAGATGTTTTTAATTTATTTTTTTCCACGTCTTTATAACTTATCTTTTCAGGATCATTTTCATTAAATGCATTGTTTTCCACGTTATTGGAATTTATCTTTTCACGATCGTGTTCCATTAAGAATCCAAGACTCAAGATTAAGACTAATGAAAAAACAAGGTAAATTTTCGAATTAATTTTTTCTCTCATTGAGTTCCCCATATTTAAAAATTTTTTCAGTTTTTTAATAAATTCTTGAATTTCTTTTAGAAAATTTAAAAAAGATTAAGAAACTATTATATAAAAATTTTTATATTTCCGTGTAAAGATCAACTTAACATGGATAACATATTAAAATTTTCTTCATTAAATTATCAATAACTACACATAAAAATCTAATTTAATTATTCAAATTTTTTTGGTAGAAAATTGAGCATGATACCAATTTATTACTTTAGCGCTTCGGGAAACACCAAATATTGCATAAAATTAGTAAAACAAGGTTTTCAAGATAAGAACATTTCTATTGACCTCGTTAGGATAAAAAATATTAGAAATCTTCAATTTCCAGATCAAAAAAAGCTTTATCCTGCAATTGGACTGGCTTTTCCTGTATATGAGTTCATGGTGCCACGCATAATTTTAATTTGGCTGCATCAACTGCCTCCAGCTCAACAAATTGTGCCCGTATTTATTATTGATACGAGTGGTGGGTTACCATGTAATTCAGCGGGAGTTGCGATGGATTTATTACGAAAAAAGAATTACGAACCAATAGGGGTTTTAGAGATCCCTACGCCTACTGTTGAGCCGTTCTTTGATAATAAATATTATCCCGTAGGATGGAGCCGAGAAATTCTTGACCGTTGCTATTTTTTTGGAGCTTTACTTGCTATCCGACTTCAAAAGGAAGATAATCGATTTATTGACATGCGTCTTGGACGTTTTCGATTTTCCAAATTAACTAAATATTTCTATCGCTATTTTCTTGAAGGACAATCATCTACAGCTGGATTAATTAAATTTAATCCTACTAAGTGCAACCAATGTAGTGCATGTGAGCGTGCGTGTCCCATGGCTGCAATTGATATAAAACAATCCCCAAATCCCATTAACCTTAATCGTTGCATGTTTTGTGCTACTTGCATCCGAATTTGTCCTAATCATGCAATTAGTATTTCTTATCGGTCGAAGAAAATACCTCCATCAGCAAGAAATACTCCTAAATCCCGTCCCGGATATATCGATCCTGGTGACTATCACGTGTCTAAAAAGCCAAAATTCAGTAGTGGATACTTGAGTCTTCTATTAGGCATGATACAAGTTCGAAAGATCTTGAAAAATTTAAAGAGAACATGATTTCGTTCTTCTTTCAGAAATAAATTCTTTCTACTAAATTTTTAATGAAATTGAACGCGTCCACTCTTATTATCATAAAAATTTCAAATTAAATTAAATTTAATTTGTAGACGAAATTGGATTCATGAAATGGTGTTTTTACTTATACTTATATTTATAAAATGGTGTTCTTACTTATACTTATATTTATTAATTATTATTTACTTATTCAGCGAATGGAATTCGAAAAATGTTAAATTTTAAAAAAATTAGCCAAGAAAAATTAGGGCTAAACGATACTGAAGCACTTTGTTATGAATTGTTACTCATTAAAGGCAAACTCACGGCAGGGGAAATCTGCGTATATGCAACTCTCGATGCTGAAACTAATTTTGAAACGATTAAAGGAATCTTAGACGATTTAGTAACCAGAGGGCTTGCCCAAAAACTCCCAAAAGCCAAAGGTTTAGTTGAGGTCTATATAGCTGTTCCACCATTTGAAGGATTCATAAATTTTTTGGATGATCTGGGAAAGGAAATGACAGCACAAAAGAATAGTATCACCACTTCAATGCAAAAACTTAATGATGAGACTAAAAAAGAAATATCAGTTATTCGCACGAATGTTAAAAATGTTGTGAATGAAGAAAAAGCTGCGATCAAAGAAAGTGTATCAAAGGCAAACGATAATATCACTCAGACAGTTGAAAAGACCCTTTCTAAAAATAACGAGACTCTAACCGTTTATAGCCAAGAAATTGAAAGTTCTATTAATTCTTCAAAAGAGATCATAAAAACTAATATTGAAAATTTTAAGACCGAAAGCAGAGCTATCATTGAAAAATCTAAAGAAGACACGATAAGTAAAGCAAGTGAAGCTAAGGACGATGTAATTAGCAAGTACGAGGGCTTGGACGAGAAAGTAAAGGAATTATTTAATCAAGGTAAGAGTCAATTCTCAACCACGCTAAATTCTGCCAAAAACATGGTAATTACTGATAATAAATCGCAACAAGAAAAAACCATGAAACAAATAAATCTTTGGAAAGGAGGAGTAGATGCTGAATTTAACAGTTTACTAACTTCTATCAAGGAGCAATCAGATAAGAATTTTAGCAGTCTGAAATTAAAAAATCAAGAGAATTCAAGCGAACTAAAGGAACTCATGAACACGCAATCAAATACTTTTAAAACCAACCTCAATAGTGATATTTCCTCGAATCGTAAGAAGTTTTACGAAATATTAACTGCACTTGGCGAAAAAACTTCAAATGATTTAAATAAGCTCCAAGAAGAGTTAACGCAAGCGTTAAATCAAGGAAAATCTACGTTGGACTCCACCTTAGAAGAACAAAAAGCTGGTTTAAGCGAATACCTAGCTCAAAAATTGAGCGATTTAAGTGCGAATTTCACTAGTCAAGTTAACGATTTAGGTACAGGTCTAGACGGACAAAAATCGTCTTTAAGCGCCACTCTTGACGAACAAATGAATAAATTCATCGATCAAAAGGAAAGTGTTAGCAACTCTCTTGACGGACAGGTGAATATCTTTAAAGAACATCAAGAAACCTATAACAACACGCTAGAAGCACAAAAAAACACGTTTAATGAACATCAAGTAGCATTTAAACAAGCACTGGAAGAACAGATGAAACAATTCAACGAACTGCAAGAGTCATTTAGTCGCACGCTTGACGGACAAATGGAAAAATTTAAGGAACATCAAGCGGCTGTCAGCAACGCTCTTGATGAACAGATGAACGAATTCAATGGTCAGTTGATCAATTTCTTGGAGTTTGGAAGCAACTTCTTTACCGAAACAAAAGATCAATTTGGAAGTAAAATTCAATCAGTAATGGATTTTGTAAAGGAAAAATTCAAAGAATACGAGGATGCCACTAAGAATCGATTTGATCTTATTAAAAGCGAGGTTGAGACGAAATTTAATGAATTTTCCGCAAAAGAAACTAATGATATCGAACAAATCGTAAAAGGAGCCACCTCAAACATTAGCTCCATCGATTCGGAAATCAACAGTAAAACAACTATATTTGGTGAAAACATGGAATCTCAGCAGGCGTCAATGATGAAATCTCTTGAAAACTCGCTTTCTGAAAACGAAACTAGCTTTACAGGGAATTTAGATTCTACATTATCAGAAGTTGAGGCAAAGTTAGAAGGAATGTTAAATGAAACTAAGGCAAGTATAGAAAAAATAATTGGCGATTCGAAAGGAACCTTGGAAGAGAAAATCTCCAGCGTAGATACGGGATTTATAAGTTTAGCTGAAGCTTTTAGTGAAAAGATAACAGGTAACGTTGATAATGTCGTTTCTGACTTATCTGAAAAATCTGATGAGGTTGAATCGGGAGTATTGAAAGCTTATGAAGATGGAACTAAAATAACAACAACACATTATTCTAACTTTTCAGAAGATGTAAATGCAATGACTAATGCTTTGGTTGAAAAATCAGGAATTGCCGCTGAATCAACTCACATCAAACTCGAGGGAGATCTTGGATCAGTTCAAAATATTAGTTCGAAAATTATCGAGAAAGCTGTTGGTAATCTTGAAAGCTCCACGAACGCTTTAAAGGATTTGCTCGTAAATGAAATCAATGGAATGGAAGAAAATATTACGACCATTACGGATGATCTCGGTAGAGATACAATAGAAAACATCGATACTTTGTCAAATAAAACTTTAGAGTTTTTTGATAACGCAGCTAAAGGGATTGGGGATCCTGTTGATAAGATAATGGAAGCTGCTGAAACCAGTAAAGCAACTCTTGCGAATGTGTGGGACGATGTGAAATCAATGGAGCTTCTTAAGGCAGAAGGTACCTGGCAAATTGTTACAAAACATACTATAATGGCATATCTCGACGCAATGGTGAGGAGAACAAAATCTCATGTCTTAATAGTTGTTCCTGACATGGCTCTGTTACCCGCGGACGCCATTTTGAATACTAAAGCCACGCAGAAAGTGACTATTGCGTGTAAAATTACCGATAAAGAGCTTGCAAATAAACTCGTCGAAAAACACAATATTGACTTGCGTTCTATAACTGATATGACTGTGTCAGTGCTTGGAGCAGACCGTGATCAAGAAGAGGCTTTCTATGGACCTGTGACGGAAAAACCAGAAGAGATGGTTTGCACAATTACTCAGCAAGATGAATTAATACGTATAATTGCAGAGATGCTTTCAAGTTTTTACAGGGGTCGTTCGGTAAAGTATTCGCCAAGTTAGGTTTTTTTTTCTCATTTTAATTTTTTTATTTTTACTTTTTTTTTTAATGTTTAACTGATAAGAATTAGATTAATGATAATAACACTATAAAGTCTGAATAAATGGTGAATCTGAAGGAAATATTTCACGCAAGATCGATTGCTATAATTGGCGCTTCAAATAACCCACGCAAGGCTACACATCAAATCATTAAAACCATGATTGATGCAAATTTTAGTGGTAAAATATTTCCCATACATCCAAAGGAAAAAGAAGTATTAGGATTCAAATGTTATTCTTCAATATTGGACATTAAAAAACAATTGGATTTGCTAGTTATTGGTGTTCCAGCGAAATCTGTTTTGGAAATCTTTAAACAAGCATCACGACGCAAAGATATAAAAGGCGCCATAATAATTTCTGCAGGTTTTAGTGAAACAGCAGATCCAAAATTAGTAGAATTAGAAAATGAAATCATTTCAATAGCAAATAAATCCAAAATTCGAGTTTTTGGACCTAATTGTATCGGATTGATAAATTCAGATAACGGATTGTGCACAAGTTTTGCACCAGGCGTGCATTTAGAATCTGGAAATATTGGATTCATCACTCAAAGTGGTGCATTTGGAGGCTCGGTCTTAATGCTTGCTGGAGATCAGCCAAAACCTCTTGGATTTAATAAATGGGCCCATGTTGGCAATATGGCAGATGTATCGAATTTAGAAATTTTAGAATATTTCGGTTCTGATGAAAAAATAAAAACAATTGGAATGTATTTAGAAGGAGTATCTGATGGAAGGGCTTTATTGAAAATCGCAAGAGAAATTAGCTCTCAAAAGCCGATTTTTTTATTAAAAGTTGGAAGAACTGATTTAGGTTCAAAAGCAACACTTTCTCATACAGGCACTCTTGCAGGATCCGATCAAGTATATGAAGCTGCTTTTACCCAATCCGGCATTGTAAGAGTTAATAACATGGAAGAACTTGTAGATGCTCTTAAAGCTTCATCAATGCTCCCAAAGCCAAACGGTAGAAATATTTGTGTTCTTACTGAAGCAGGAGGACCTGGAATAATAGCAATGGACGAAATAGCTAAAGATAATTATTTAAAACTTGCTCAAATATCCAAAACAACAAGAACAAGTTTAAAAGATATTCTGCCATCAATGGCAATGGTTTGTAAACCAAATGGTTATATTGACATGACCGCTGCTGCAATGGAAAAAGAACACGAAAAATCTTTACAATTAGTTCTGGAAGATCCCAACGTTGATTCAGTAATTCTCATCACGTTACCTCCAACTTTTCTTCCTGCAATAAATGTAGCACAATGCATAGAGCCAATTATTAAAAGTCAGAATAAACCCGTGGTAGTTTGCCTAATGAAAGGAGAAGCAATGAACGCCGCAAGAAAATTTTTGGAAGAAAATGGAATTCCTACATTTGATACTCCGGATAGGGCAGCGAGAGCAATGATCAATATAACTAAAGCTTCAAGCGTATTATTATATCTATAAAATAAGTAAATTTATCCAATCTGCTATAAGCGCAGGCTTGTCTTGTCCTTTAATTTCAATAGTATGGTGTGACGTGAACTTAATACCCTTTTTAACTAGTTCAACTTTCGAGATATATGATACGTCGCGAATAAAAGCTCCAACTGGAACAGCTGAAATAAACCTAATTTTATCAAATCCATAATTAAGTATCGATTTTGCATCTTCTATATAAAATTGCATTGAATCCCTGTCACCATCTTGTAGGGTAAAGAAAACAAGCATGGATAAAACTAAAAAACCATGAGCCACAGTTCTGCCATAAGTTGACCTCTCAGCTTTTTCTGGGCTGACGTGAATATATTGATGGTCTTTCGTGAGATCCGCAAACTTATTTATATTTTCTTGAGTTACTTTATACCAGTTTGTACTAAACTTTTTGCCAATATAATCCTTTATTTGAATTGCTTTTATCTTGTTGACCACAATTCTCATCCTTTTTTTAAATTTTATAATTCCATATATTGATATCAAAAGTTAATTAATAATTTTAACTTTATAAAAACTAATTAATATTTAATCAAAAATGAATCAATTTAAATACATATCGGGGAACATGAATTGAGAGAAGTAGTCGTTATAAATGGTGCGAGAACTCCAATCGGGCACTTTGGTAAAGCCTTTAAAGATGTCCCTGCTGTTGATTTAGCTAGTTTTGCAATAAAAGCCGCTATAGAACGATCAAAAATTCAATCCTATGTGATTGAGGATGTAATATTGGGGGCCATCCATCAGGAAGGAATGGGCAATAATCCTGCTCGAATTGCTTCCCTAAAGGCAGGCATTCCATATACTGCGGGGGCATTAACAATCACAAATGTATGTTCCTCTGGTATGAAAGCCGTTGAAATTGCTGCTCGTCAGATCGCAACGGGAGAGAATGACATTGTTCTGGCGGGAGGAATGGAGAGTAACAGTCAATGCCCATACATGCTCATGAACGCAAGGTGGGGACATCGACTTGGAACAGCTGAAATGGTTGATGCATTGTTTTACGATGGTTTTACGGACACATACGGGGTATATGGTGGATACAAACATGTGGGTGAAACAGCTGAAAATATTTTAGAAAATTCCAAGGAGATTTGTGTCAAGTATGGACTTCCTGAGGTTAAATTATCTTTCGAAGAAATAAATGAGTTTGCTCTCGAAAGCCAGAAAAAATATCAAAAGGCAAAAAGAGAGGATTATTTCCACGAAATAGTTCCCGTCGAATTACAAATCAAGGGAAAAACAATTATAATTAAAGACGACGGAAGTCCCCGTCCAGATGTTTCTTTAGAAAAATTAAATTCCTTAAAACCGGTGTTTAGAGAAGGAGGTTTTGTTACTCCAGGAAATACACCTGCTCTTAATGATGGCGCCGTAGCAATCATATTAATGGCAAAAGAAAAAGCAGAAGAGTTGAATTTAAACTATATGGGCATTTGGAGAGCATCCGCAATGGGAAATGTAGAACCTAAATATATGGGAATTGGCCCCATTCCCGCAATTAGAAACTTGCTTCAAAAAACTTCTCTTGCTCTAAACGACATTGACATTTTCGAGATAAATGAAGCTCAAGCGCAACAAGTACTATTTTGTACAAAAGCGTTAGGTATAGAGAGCACCAGAGTTAACGTTAATGGCGGCGCAATCGCATTAGGACATCCACCAGGAATGACCGGTGCGCGACTAATTTTAACAGCACTCTACGAACTAAAGCGAAGAAATGGAAGATATGCCATTTGTAGTCAATGTGCTGGAGGTGGCACTGAAATGGCAACACTTATAGAAAACCCAGGGGTAAATACTGTTTAACATTCATTTAAACAATCCAAATAATGGTCTAATATAAAAAATTATAAAACAAGAATATTTTTTTTTTTAACTTTTATAGCTCGTTGACTTCAGTTCTACTACTTGCCTCTATTGAAAAAAAAAAAATCCACATGATATCGCTGAAACATAAGGTTTAAATGACTTCTATAATAGTTAAATTATATTTTAAATATTTAATAAAATCTTTAAACAAACATAAGAAAAACAAAGTGTGAAAAAAATATGGCTATACCAATAATTTTAATTTTAGCCCCATTAACTGGCGTTGCAAGCATCATTCTAGCGTTATTTTTTGCAAAAATGGTAATGAAAGAAGATCCGGGCAATGAAAGAATGATTGAAGTCGCTGGATATATTGCAGATGGTGCTAAGGCTTTCATCAGAAGGCAATATCGTACATTGACGATTTTTGTTTTATGTCTTAGTGCTTTAATCTTATTCCTACCAGTTACAATAGAGCAGGATTTAAGACTCGTTCCAAATATATTGAATTGGGAACAGGCGTTAGCGTATTTAATTGGTTCACTTGCCAGCATGTGGGCTGGTTGGTTAGGTATGATGGTTGGCGTTAGAGCTAACACAAGGGCAGCACAAGGCTGCACGGTGAGTATCAAAAAAGGATTTGATGTGTCCTTTTTCGGCGGAGTTGTAATGGGATTAGCAGTAGTCGGAGCGGCTCTAATCGGTACATCGATGTTATATTATTGGATTCCTGATCCAAATCTTATTTTAGGATTTAGTTTTGGTGCGAGCAGTGTAGCTCTCTTTGCTAAATGTGGTGGGGGAATCTATACAAAAACGGCAGATGTAGGCGCAGATCTCGTCGGAAAAGCGGAATACAACCTTCCCGAAGACGATCCCCATAATCCCGCTTCAATAGCTGACAATGTTGGAGATAACGTTGGAAATATAGCAGGAATGGGTAGTGACTTGTTCGATTCATATGTGGCTTCCATTGTGGCTGCGATGTTATTAGGTTCAGCACTTGTAGGTGTTGCTGCTGGAGGTATTTTTACAATACTTCCATTGGTATTTTGCGGTGTTGGATTAATTGCTTCACTTCTCGGAATTATCTTTATCAAGTATAAAGGAAGTGATGAACCCGGAAAAGCTTTAAATACAGGAACTTATCTCGCTACAATCATTTTTGCCGTAATCGCAGCGTTATTTGTTCTCATAATGTCAGTTGACTTGGAACAAAAATATATCGATAAGCTTTGGGCAGATTGGGGCGCCGCTGTAATTGGTCTTGGGTGTGGTATTTTAATAGGTTTTACAAGCGATTATTTTACACGGGAAGATAAAAAACCAACCCATAACATTGCTAAAGCTGCTCAAGAAGGTCATGCAATCGTTGTCCTTTCAGGCATGTCTTACGGGCTCATTAGCGTGGTGCCGGCAGCAATCGGCGTAGTAATTGCGATGGCATTTGCATTCTTACTTGATGGAGTCTTTGGGGTTGCTATGGCTGCTGTTGGTATGTTAGCAATCGTAGGAACGATCGTTGCGAACGATGCTTACGGTCCTATATGTGATAATGCTCGAGGCATTGCCGAACAAGGAGATTTAGGAGAGGACGTGATCCGCGTGGCAGATAAATTAGACTCTGCGGGACATACTGCCAAAGCTATTACGAAAGGTTTTGCGATTGGAGCAGCGAATTTGACCGTGCTGGCATTGCTTTATTCGTTTTCAGAGGAAGCAAAAGGCGCTATTGTTACCATGGATTTAAGAGCAGTTAACATAATGATTGGAGTATTTATAGGAGTCATCATACCGGCACTATTCTCAGCACTCCTGAATCTTTCCGTTCAAAAGAATGCTGCCGTGATGGTCAAAGAAATTAGGAGACAATTCGAAGAAAATCCAAAAATTCTGACGGGCGAAGAAGCTGCTGATTTTGAGAAATGCATTGATATTGCTACAAAGGGTTCTTTAAGAGAATTAATTTTGCCTAGCATTATCTCCATTGCTACACCACTATTGATAGGAGTTATTTTTGGCATTGCTGCCCTTGCTGCGTTTCTTGCGGGAGCAATATTATCCGGATTCGTCTTTGCTATCTTTTTCAGCAATGCTGGAGGGGCATGGGATAATGCGAAGAAATATATCGAGGACGGGAACTTAGGGGGCAAAGGGACTGAGACACATAAAGCCGCTATAACTGGAGACACAGTTGGGGACCCATTAAAGGATACTTCTGGTCCGAGCATCAACACATTACTAGTAGTCATGGCTCTAACAGCTTCAATGTTCATGAGCTTTTTACTGTTGATAAATGGTGGTGCAGGATTAATCACGTTCCCGTTTGGCCTTTAAATCTATAAAAACTAATTTTTTTTTTTTTACCTTTTTTTTGTTATTAGTAATATATTTTAACACGAAATCAGCAATTAATTCATGTCACAAAATGTCACTCAAAATCGTTTTATTAAAGATTACCAACATTGGCTTTCAAAACAAATCGTTGAGAACACCAAGGCGAACACGCTCATCATCGGAGATTTGGCCGTTAAAGAAATGAAAAAAAGGACTTCTCACTACAAATCGAGGAGGAAGAAGCGAATTTATATTTCCGTGAATTAACCAGTAGAGAGTTTTTTACATTTTTTGAAAATCAAAGCTTTAATTTTATTTAAATACATTAAATTTAGTTTAAAAAAAAACAAGAAATTTACAAGAAAATTCCTAGCATTAAGTTGGTAGAAATGGAAAGAAATAAAAATTTTGTGTCCATTTTGCCGCACGAATTTGAGCGATGCTAGCGAAAAATTTAAAGGTAATGTTGAAGTACTTGACTTGCTTGAGATTCTAGACCAATTGGAAATAGAATTCACTTAAGAGAAACCAAAAATTTTTAAATTAAATTTCCAAATTAAATTTGAAAGTAAAGTAAAACGGGATGAATTTATTGTCCAATAATAAAAAGAAAGTCTTGATAGTTGATGATTCGATTTATGCGAGAAAATTATTGAAAAAAGTTATAAATAAAACAGATTTAGCGGAAGTGGTTGCGGAAGCATCAAACGGCACCGAAGCAATTGTTCTATACAAGATATTTAAGCCAGATTTAGTTACTGTAGACTTAGTAATGCCTAAAAAAGGAGGTTTTGAAACTATCGAAGATTTAATCAGATATGATAATACTGCTAATATAATTATCATTTCCGCTTTAGGACAGGAAAAACTAGTTCTTGAAGGCGTGAAAAAAGGTGCGAAGGATTTCATCATTAAACCGTGTAAAGACGAAAGAATACTGACCGTTCTAGAGCGAGTATTAACGAGAGAAAAAGAATTATCTAGAGTAAAGCAGGAGATTTAACGGATTTTTTTAAAAGGTTCGCCTTCTTTATTCGCTCCAGCTTGACTTTTTCTGCTCGTTTTTAACGCCTCTAACGCTTCTTGTATTCGTTCTTCGCTTGACTTTTATTACATGTTTTAATGTTTTTAGTAAAAATATTAGAATATTCGCATCGTCGTCAACATCTTGTAAGCCTCCCAAGTCGTCGTCGAAGGGTTCTAAAACGAGCTCCGGCTCTTCAGATTGTTCGATACATCGGGATTCTTGCTCGACAATCGCATCGTTTTCGCTAGACCGAATTGCGTCTTTGAGTTCGAAGTCGGTTTCTATCCCTGAATCTAAGAAAACTGAAGCCGAATCTAGCAGCTTTTTCGCTGTCAAGGCTCCAATACCCTTGATTCTCGACAATTCCTCGATCGAAGAATCGGCTAGTTGTTGGACGGTCGTTATTCCCGCTTTCGTTAGTAGTCCAGCAGCCCGCTCCCCTATTCCTTTAACGTCGGCAAGATCATCGCCATCTAACGAGTTTTCTCGTTCAATTTCGGAATCTACACCACTTTCTCCTCCTTCATGTTCAAGAGGAACCCAAGCGTCTCGTTTATTTGGTTCGGTTTCAAATTGTCCCATAGTTTTAAAATGTTCGCCAATCTTATGACTGTCTATCGACGTCTTGCATTTTATCTCGGTATCGTAGAGCACTTTCAAATCGGAATACATGCTTTCGAATCTCTGCTTCCATTCTTCTTGACCTTGATCGACCGCCTCGTCTAAACCGAACAAAGCTGCTTTTAAAGCCTCCTCGTAGTTCTTTTCCCTGAAGCTGGTTTGCACGAGGTCTAACTAGTTTCTAAGGTCTAAACTTGGCTATTTATTTTCACTTTTAACTTTTTCCTTTGCGATCAAAAATTGTTTTACACTCCTCATATATAAAAAAAAAAAAAAAAATTCATCTAAGAAAACTGAACGACTCAAAAAGATTTAAAAAGAAACGTTGTTTATATTATTTTAAGACAAACTTAAAAAAAAAGTCAAAAGTTATAACGTGAAAACAATGGCTTCCGTCGGCTCCCTGGATTTTTGTCTTTTGGTTAATGTAAATTTTTT
>JAUXAJ010000163.1 GCA_030620005.1 Promethearchaeota archaeon
GTTTTAGGACAATTGGCAGGAGGAGTGGGCCATGAATTACGAAATCCTTTAGGAGCGATCAAGAACGCTATATATTTCTTGAACATGGTTTTAGAAAACCCCGAACCAGAGGTAAAAGAGACGCTGGAGGTCATGGATAAAGAAATAAGGTTGTCAGAAATGATTATTAACAGCCTCCTTAGTTTCGCTCGTCCGAAAGCTCCTTTTCTTCAAAAGACGGATCTTCACGATATCCTCTTAGACACGCTTTCTCGCATGGAAATTCCAAATAAAATTGAAGTGGTAAAAAAATTTGATGCTGCGTTGCCTTCCATCTTGGGTGATCCCAATCAATTACCTCACGTCTTCGGAAATCTAATTCTCAATGCCATTCAAGCCATGGTTGATGGGGGTCGCTTAGTTATCAAGTCAGAAGTCGTTAATCCAGAATGGGTTGCAATATCCATTTCAGATAGTGGGATTGGAATTTCAAAGGAGAATCTAAAGAGGTTGTTTGAACCACTCTTCACCACTAAAGCCAAAGGTATTGGGTTAGGGCTGGCGATCTCAAGGATCATGGTGGAGAGTCATGGAGGCACAATTGAGGTACAAAGCGAAGTTGGAAAGGGTAGTGTCTTTACGGTCAGGTTACCGATCAGCGGAAAGGGGGTGAATTAAGATAAGAGAAAACGTCAATATTTTGATAGTAGATGATAATATTAGTCTATGTAAGACATTGAGCTTTATCCTAAGGCGCAAAGGATATAGCGTTTCAATCGCTCATGATGGACCAGAGGCAATCGCTATAGTTGAAGCGAAACCTTTCGATATAATCTTCATGGATATCAAGATGCCCTTAATGAACGGCGTAGAGACTTACAAGCGGATCAAAAAAATCAGGCCCGAAACCATCGTAATGATGATGACGGCCTATGCTGTTGATGAACTAGTTCAGGAGGCTTTAAAAGAAGGTGCTTATAGCATTCTTTATAAACCCCTTGATCTCGATAAAGTAATCTCTTTCATTGAAACAGCAAAAGATAATAAGCAAGGTGGAGCTATAATGATAGTTGACGATGATCCTGGGTTCAGTACCACTTTGAAAAACATTCTGATTAAGCGGAACCATTTAGTCGCTGTCGTCCACACCGGTGAAGAAGCCATTGCTATAGTTCAAGAAAAAAAGCACGACGTTGTTTTGATTGACATGAAACTGCCCACTATTAACGGTCTTGAGACCTATTTGGCAATCAAAAATATTAACCCGCAAATTGTGGCAATAATGATGACAGGTTATCGTCAAGAAATGGATGATCTAGTGCAAGAAACAATAAATAATAATGCCTACACTTGCCTCTATAAACCACTTGATATAGAGATGTTAATTGAAATAATTGATAGAGTACTAAAGTTAAAAGATAGAATCAAGTCCTAAAAATTAATAAATCTTCGAATGCTATGAGAATTAAATTCACATGGTTTTAAGCCACTATTGAAGTTAGATTCTGAAACATGAACATCTTTGGAATTGTAATTTCAAGGGGTTTTTCGAATTTAATATAATTCACTCATAATAATTTTATAGATATTTAAATAAAATTTCAAACTCGTCAAAATCAAATGGTTTTGCCCCCGATTCTTCTATTTTTTCGCGAACTTTAGATTCAGTGATTGCTGTTATGAAATACACTGGAACTTTATTTATTTTTTCAAAGCATTTATCAAATTTAATCTTTTTACATATTTCATATCCGTCTATGTCAGGTAGCACGATATCTAGTAAAATTAATTTTGGTGTAAATTTATATAATTCTTCAAATCCTTTAGTTCCACTAGTAACCGCCTTACTTTTAATACCTCTTAATTCAAAATAGTCGTTCAAAACCATTATCGTGGGTTTATCATCTTCAATAATTAATATGTCAAATTGGCTTTCTCCACGGCCAGAATTAGTGAAAACTTCGTCAATTTTGTTTTCAAGAAAATCACACTGATTAATGATTTCTTTAATCCTTATCAAAATTTCTAAATCTAACTTGTCAGAATAATTTTTAATTAATAATTGAGAAAATCCTTTTAAAATAATTTACAAAAATGTAAGGAAAAAGTGGAATGTAGATAGATATATATATAAAAATTTTTTTATATTTTTTAAGAATAAAAACCAGTTTGAAAAAAAATCATAAAGAGATTCACTCGTGCTATAAAGTGCTTAATAATCGTGGATATTTTAGCTCTATAACTTATTCCAAATGATAATTCGACTTTATTAAATCGAGAGGGCTAAAAGAAAGAATAAAAGTCACTGTGCTTGGATATATGAAAGAAGTTGGAGCGAAGGAAAGAATTCTAGTCGTCGACGACGACGAGAGCACCTGTAAGACCTTATCGTTAATATTCAAAAAGAAGGGCTACGAGGTAGAGACAGCTGGTACAGGGCGAGAGGCGATAGAAAAGTCGCGAGAGAGATTGTTCAATGTGGTCCTATTGGACATCAAACTTCCGGATGTAGAAGGAGTTGATTTAATTACACCTTTGAAGGAAACGCATCCTGACTTGGAAGTGATGATGATCACCGGGAACGCGACGATGGAAGCTGCAGTTCGGGCACTGAACTATGGAGCGTCGGCTTTCGTTACCAAGCCCTTGAATATCGACGATGTATTGGCGAGATTAAAACTCATAATCGAAAAACAGCGACTTGTGGTGGAAAAGCAACGGATAGACAAGGAAATTAAGCGAGCGTATTCTGAATTAGATCAATTATTTAATATTTCAGTCCCTTTGTGCGTGATTGATAAGGAATTTAACATCGTTCGAATAAACAGTTCGTTCTCTTCTACTTTTCAATTAAATAAATATGAAATTGTTAGAAAAAAATGCTACGATATCCTTCCAGGACAATTCTGCAATACTCTTGAATGCTCGATAAGGCAGGTATTGGCAGGTAAAAATCGTTGGATCTACGAAAAGGATATCAATCTAAATAATGGAAAAACGATCACCACTCTAATGAGAGCAGTACCTTATAAAAGCCCAGATGGCGAAATAGAAGGAGTTATTGAAAATTACACGAACATTACTAATCGTAAAATAGCAGAAGAAAAACTGAAGGAATCTGAAGGACAATTAAAACTACTATCTTCTGAATTAGAAATGAAAGTAGAGCTTAGGACCCAGGAATTAAAAGAATCGGAAGAAAAGTTCAGGACAATCACCGAACAATCTTTAATGGGGATATGTATTACCCAAGATAACGAAATTAAATATGTTAATGAAAAATATACTGATATGTGGGGTTACACGGTCGAGAAAATGATGACTTGGGGCATTAGAGATGTTATTAAGGCAATACATCCAGATGACAGGGAACATGTTTTAGAACAGTTTGCAAAAAAGCAAAGAGATGAAAGAGATGTAGATATCCATTACCAATATCGGGGAATTAAAAAATCAGGTGCAGTGATTTGGGTAGAACAATATTCTAAACCAATAATTTACAGAGGTAGACCCGCGGATCTAATTACAATAATAGATATTTCCGAACGTAAAAAGGCGGAATATAATTTAATAGAATCTGAAGAAAAGTTCAGGACAATCACCGAGCAATCTGTTGTTGGAATTATCATTGTCCAAGATGACTTAATAATATACTTCAATCAACAATTATCATACATGTTTGGTTTTACAAAAGAAGAAATTAATGAATGGAAATCAGAAGATTGGTTAAAATTAATCCATCCAGATTGCAGAGAATTAGTACAGGAAGCGGTAAAGAGAAATCAATTAGGGGATAAGAAGTTTGTATTCCATTCGGAGCTCGAGGGGCTTAACAAATATGGTGAAACATTTTGGGTGGATTTCTATTCAAGATCTATAATATATCAGGGTCGTCCTGCAAGCATGAATATTATAATTGATATTACAGAAAAAAAAATGGCAGAGGAGCTTATTATTGAACAAAATAAGAAATTATTGGAACTTCAAGAAATTAGGAAAGATTTGATTACAAAAGTATCGCACGAGTTAAAAACGCCCTTAACCTCGATTTATGGTGCAACCCAGATCCTTTTGAAATTTTATAGAGAAGAAATGAGCGAAAAAGTTCAAAGATATTTTGAAATTGAATATAAAGGATGTATAAGGTTGAAAGAATTAATAAACAACTTGTTAGATACTTCAAGATTAGAAGCGAAAAAATTTGAATTAAAACTTCAAGAAGAACACCTTGCGAGAATTGTAAAAGAATGCGTGGATGACTTGATGTTTTTGGCAAGCGATCGTGAACTGACGGTGAAATTAGATCTCCAAAAGGATTTATATTTAAATGTAGATAAATTTAGGCTCGAACAAGCTATTACAAATCTCGTCTCAAACGCCATTAAAAATACACCTTCAGGAGGAGAGATTCAAGTTGGTATTATTAAAAAGAATGATTCTATTGACATTATAGTAAAAGATACAGGAATTGGACTTACTAAGCAAGAACAAGAGAAAATTTTTCAAAAATTCGGTAAAATAGAAAGATATGGAACTGGAGAGGATTTAGGCGTGGATTTAGAAGGTACTGGTCTTGGATTGTATATTTCAAAGGAAATAGTAAAATTTCATGGGGGAAAGATTTTAGTGGAGTCAGAAGGTAGGAATAAAGGAGCTACATTTATTATAAGATTACCAATCTATTAAAATAAGAATATCGGTGTGCATTTTATTATTATATTTATCATTTCATATAATTTTAAAATATTTTTTTTTCCTAAATTGAGCCATAATATTCACAACGGATTTAGGGAGCTCTTTGGCGATATGATCCAAAATGGATTTTAAGCAACATTCCATATGATTTGGCTTCGCTAAATGGCGAATTATTATTTTTCTTAGGATTTATTTAATTTCTCTTCATTTTTTTTTTTTCTGTTATATCTCTTGCGATAAGTAGGGCTTTTATTTCTCCTTGATGATCAAAAAATGTGTTTCCTTTAACTTCAAGATATAAATAATGTCCATCTTTTTTTCTAATCCTTAATTCTTCTGAACCAATACCAATGTTAAAACTTTCCCTGAAATTTTTATTAATTTTGTCAACATCTTTAGGATGTAGAAAAAATAATACTTTCCTTCCAATTAAATCGTCTTTTGAAAAACTTAATAATTTCTTCCATACACCCTCGTTGATATAATCAAATTCAATATTTTTATTTAATACAAATATCAGATCATTTGCATTTTCTAAAATTAAGCACTGTTTCTCTTCATATTTCTTTAATTTCTGTTCTATTTTCTTTCTTTTATTAATATCTCTTGCAATGATCAAGGCTTTTACCATTCCATCTGCATCTTTAAAAGTTCTACCTCTTAATTCAATCCAAATATAAGAACCATCTTTTTTTCTTACTCTTACTTCGTCAGATAAGTTTTTTAATATCCGTTCCTGCTGCGCTAGGGTCGATTGCGATTGATGTGATTTTTGGAGAAGGGTCGGTTTTTGGAACTTTAGACGCGTTAACAATCATTTTGATTACCTCGATTAGCTTTGCTGTAGGGTACTTATTCATGGAAATTTTGTTAAAAGTTGCTAGAAAAGTAGAATTTGGATACTTTTGTGTTTTTTACGGAATTTTTGCTTTTGTCGTTATCGTTCCGTTCATAATATTTTCATCCATTTCTTAGATACCTAGATCTTTTTTAATGAATTCAACTATAATTTTATCAATATTCGGAATTCCTCTTAAGCCGGGAAATTCGTTTAAGTCCACTATATAAAATGCATCCTGATCGATGGGCTTGATCAAATCAAACCCGAATATTTTCAAGTTCAGTTCTTTTCCGAGAATGCGCGCAAAATCTTCAATGTCACTTGAAACTTCAAACATCTCTCTTTTTATGGTATCTACATCAATATTGTTGGGTTTATCTCTTAAATATATATATATAGGATTTTCTCTCAAGAGACCATATACTTTATCTCCAACGACGTAAATCTTTCGATCCAATCCGTCGCATTCAACGAATTCTTGAACATACACGTCGTAATTCAGAAAATTTTCGTATCTCTCGCAAAAATCGTTTATTTCTTCGATTTTTTTTACGAGAAAGTTAAACCTCATGTGTTTATCGTGTTGGTAATGGCTCTTGATGACGGTTGGCAAGCGAAGTAGTGCCCATTCTTTAAATTTGCTTAGATCCCGTAAGGATTGATTCCAAGATTTCGGTAATCTAAATTTTTTTAATTTATTAGAATGAGCGTCTAACACTTTTCTTAAGGCGTAATCAAGGGCAATTTTATTTTTGATCATTAAAACCGTATCTATATCGTGTAAAGTTGGAATGGCATGAATTTTGGCATAATGAAGCAAATCAATTGAACATTCACTTCTTACTTTTACAATTAGTAGATCTAAGTCTTTCAAAAATTTAGGCATTTGTTCTAAATCGAAAAAATCGTTGAGGGGGTCGTGAAGAATCAATTCTATATCTTGTTCTTCTTCTAATTTACTTATTAAATTTTTGATAACGTCGTGATCCTTTATAGCAGAGAGAACAATTTTTTTAATCATTACTAAGGAATTATAAAGGTCCAAGTCTACTTAAACCTTCGCTTGGTTAAAAAAATTCCTGCACTTTTTGCTTGAATAATTATCGCTTTTCATCTAAACTTGGACTAAAAATATTCGTTTTTTTTCCAAAATTTAACGAATTGAGAGCCCATTCTCATAAAAATAATGATTTAAATATTAGCAATTTAATAATACTCTATCATGGCAAGAAAAATTAATGTTGCATTAGTAGGTGTAGGCGATGTTGCGTGCGCTTTAATCCAAGGAATTGAGAACTATAAAGCAAATGGTAATCCCATAGGAATTTTACCTGAAATAACGCAATACAATTTGACAGACATTAATTTTGCACTTGGTATAGATGTGAATTCTAATAAAGTTGGGAAAGACCTGAGTGAAGCGATATTTGCAGAGCCTAATTGCAATATGGAGCTATATCGCCCTGGTATCATGAATTCTCCTGTAATTAGAGGTCCAATTTTAGATGGATTAGATTCTAACATAAAAAATATAGTACCTGTAGATAAAAACCAGCAACAAGCCGATATCGTTAAAGAATTAAAAGATCGTGAGGTAGATATAATGGTCATACTATTACCAACGGGATCTCATGAAGCTGTTAAGTTTTATGCAATGAAAGGGCTTGAAGCAGGATGTTGCATTGTAAATGGAATGCCTTCACATGTTGTGAAGGATCCAGAAATTATTAAAAAAGCTGAGGAATTAAATTTATCCTTAATTGGCGATGATGTTAAATCACAAATAGGAGCTACTATCATCCATCGATCTTTAGCAAATCTTTTCCCAATGAGAGGGGCAATATTAGACAGAACCATACAGCTCGATTGGGGCGGATGCAGCGACTTTTGTAATTTACTTACGCCCATGCCAAATGGTAAGTTAAGATACGACGAAGGAAAGAGACAATCGAAAACTGAATCTGTTGTAGCAAATCTCCCCAATAAAGATGAAATTGATTGTCAAATTTCTGCGGTTGATTACATTCCATTCTTAAAAAATCAAAAAGAAGCGTACATGAGACTTGAAGGACGTATTTTTGGAGGTGCTCCTGTGAGATTAGACATTACAATGTTCGTGGAAGATGGAAATAATTCAGCAGGAATAATCACAGATTGCATAAGAGTTTCAAAAATTGCTAAAGATAGAAAGGTTGGTGGAGTTTTACAATCCGCATGTTCCTTCTTTAACAAGCATCCTCCAGAACAATTGGAAGATCAAGTTGCTAAAGAACATTTAATTGAGTTTCTCGAAGGAAAAAGAAAAAGATAAAAATTTGAAAGTAAATAGTGCTTTTTTTAAAATTAAAACTATTTTTCCTCTTAAATTATTTTAAAATTGAGTTTTCGCTTTCGTTAAAGCTCTGTAAGCATATTTCCTTGTAATCATTAAATTGTAAATGTAATCGGAGATCAAGCTAATTCCTTCGGGTACGTTTCTAAAACTGGGAAAGTCGTTGATATCTATGATATAAGGAACACCGTCTTTTAAGATGTAATCTACACCAAAAATTGACATCCCAAGTTTTCTGCCTAATCTGCGTATTCTTCTTTTTAATTGTTTTTCAACGGGAACCCGAATGTGAACGAGTTCAAGAGGCGATAGGTTTGTAATTTTTTGCAATCTACTATTTGAAGTTATGCAGACGACCCAACGATCAATTACATATACTTTATATATTTTTTCACACATTCCTAAATATTCTTGAAAGAATAACTCGCTTTCTTTGTATTTCTCAACGTATTTGTTCAATTCGCTTGAATTATTAGCGATTCCTACGATTCGATCGTATTTTGACAAATTTGGAGCATTATGAACATCTAACTTGATAATAATTTTCGTGCCATTATTAAAAGCATCGAATGCATCTTTTAACGAATAAAAGGTTTTTGGAACGGTTACTTTCTTACAATTTTTTTCTACAAATTCGAATGTTGCCTTCCGACTTTCACATCTTCGAATAGAATCTAGAGAATTTAACCGAGGAATATCAGGACAAATTTCATCTAATGTTTTGTAAATAATGTCGTTTGATTCTTGGGATAAAAGTTTAACAATGATAAGGGAAATAGGATACTTTTTTAACTTCTTTTTCAAATATTTAACACTAAAAACTCCCTTTTTCGAAAGATTTTCAATAGAAACATAATAATATTGCTTACAAAATTTCTTTATTTTTTTGAATGTTTCTTCATCTCTGTTGCATACAGAACCGATATAAATTTTTTTACTAGGCATTTATAAAGGAATTATATTGTAGGCTTGAGTTCATAAAAACAAATCAAACTATTTAAATATATTGATTTGTGTCGCATTGTGTCGCATTTTGAACAAACACATTCTTTTTTTCAATATTTTCACTTTACAAAAATGATTTTTAAAAGGAGTGGATTTCTTTTTTATGTTAAATGAAAAATCATGGATTTAATTTAATTTAAATGAGATAATTTGTGTAACTTTTATTATACACATGAATTTTGTTTTAAAAAGGTGTAATTTTGAAAATTGGAATAATTTCTGATAAATATCATTTAGAGCATAAACTATTAGAATTGTTAAAATATTTGAGATCTAAGGCTGAAATCTCTCTCTATATTGAAGAATCGTATCTATTAAATTGTTCAAACTTTAAATTTGATGAAGATCTTTTTTTCGTTAAAGGTAAAGGAAATCTCATTCTTGCTCTTGTAAAATTAATTGAAAAAGAAACATCAATTCCAGTAATAAATTCACATGGGGCAATCTGGTTAGCGATAAATAGATTCATGAATTGCATGATATTAAAAAAGGAAGGAATTCTTGTTCCTGAATTTACCTTAAATCCTCATGGAATTCCGCCACATTTTGAAGATTATATCATCAAAAATATAATTGATCAAAAAAAATACGCGTTTACACCAAAAATTGAAAAAAAAAACGGACATCTACACATTTTTGACGAGAGGGCTTTAAATGAAAAAACAAAATATCGGTATTTCTTTTATCAGAAATTCATTAAAAGCAAGTGGGAATATAAAGTGTATGGAATTTGCAATCAACTTTATTTCTATAAGCAATTGCCAATATTAGTCAATCCAAATAAAATGGAGTCAAGAAAAAAGATAGAAGAGATTAAAGAATTACGAGAAATGTCTTTAAAAGCCATGAAAGCATTGAATTTGGAATTAGCATCAATAGATTTTCTTAAATCTAAGGATGGCAAGTATTATTTAACAGATATCAATAGTTCTCCAAATTTTAATTATATAAAAAACGGACCGAAAATCGTTGGGGATTTTATTTTAGAACGAGCAAGAAATTAAAATTGAGCTGAGTTATAAAACATGAAAATAGGGATTTTATCAAAACGGACGACCATGCTTGCCGGTAGGTTGAAACGATATTTAGAAAATGAAGGACACGAGGTAAAGATTTATACTTCTGAAAATCTGTGCATAAATGAAGTTCTTTTTCGAAATGATTTTTATATTTTAAAATCTAAAAGTATCTTTTTTCTATACGCTGGTTTTTACTTGAAAGAAAACAACATTCCAGTTGTTCCAAATCCAGATATTACTTATAAGCACAAAAATCGAATAGAAGCACATTTTTTAATTAAAGAAGCAGATTTATTTTACCCAAATTATTTTTTTGGTTCAATTGATGCCCTTAAGAGTCAACTTGATGACTCAAATTTTCCTTTAGTTTTAAAACCTTTAATGGGTTCAGGAAGTAGGGGCGTGAAGATTGTTAATTCTTTCGAAGATTTAAGTTCTATTAACAGGGATGTTTTATATTTAGAAAATTTTATTAAAGGAACGCATTATCTCGTATATTTTATTGACGACGAAACATGCACTTTAGAAAAACCTCCACTAAATAACGAACACATTGAGATGACATTAATCCCGACCCCTAAAGATGTTAAAGAGATCATTAATAAATGGAAATCAACACACGACTTGTTATTTGGTCACTTAGATATCATTAGAGAAGATTCTTCTAATAAATTGATTGTCGTTGATCCAGGTTCTTTTCCAGAATTTTCAAATTGGAAGCGTGAAACAGACCCCGTATCTAAAACCTGCAATTTAATACTAGAAAAAGTAAAAAAATTAAAAGCTTAGAATATTTTGATTTATTTATTCAATATAAATTCCATAATATATTTCAAAGGAAATATTTAGGTCTAAAGTCGTGACTTTTCAAGAGGATTTATACAATTCCAAAAAAAACTTAAATGAAGGTACTATAACGCAAAAAGTAAAAATTTGGAAATTAAAACACTTTATCTTCGATTTTGGAGGCGTAATGCTAATCGAAAAAACATTTGCTTTAGGAAATTTACTCGAGATCGTAAAAAGCGATTTAAAGATTGATGTTGATATAAGACACCAGCCATATTTTAAAAAAAATCGACGTCGATTAAGTTCTGGCAGAATTAACGCCCGCGAGTTTTTAAAAGGAGTTATTGAAAATTGTTGCTATCCTTACATGAACAAAGATGAACGTGCGTTACCATTAAAAAAACCAAATGTGGAGTATTATTTGGAGTTATGGTTTAATCTATACTCACAGTTTGCAAATTTATCAGCTGAGATGGAAGAAATTGTGCATCGTTTACATGATGCGGGATATAAAGTAAGTTTGATGTCAAACACTTACGATATTCACGCAAGATCTAATCAATTAAAGGGTTTCTACGATATCTTTGATAACATTTTCCTCTCCAACGAAATTGGATTTAGAAAACCTGAAATGGAAAAATACAAACATATATTAAAAAAATTAGATACAAAACCAAAACAATGCGTATTCATTGACGATAAACTTAAAAACTTGGTTCCCGCAAGAGAATTAGGATTTATTATCATACAATTTAAATCAATAGATAAATTAAAGCAAAAATTAAGCGAAATGGGAATTGGAGAAATTAGTAAAAATGTTAGACAAGAAATTAAGAATAAATACAAGCAATATGAAATGAGTAAAAAACAATATAAAAAAGCCAAAAAACTGTATAAAAAAGCTAAAAAAGAGTATTTAGTAAAGAATAAGAAGTCCAAACAAAGAAGAATAGAATTTCAAAAAAGACACGCTGAATATAAAAGTAAGAAGCAAGAATATAAAAAAAAAAAAGAAATGAAGAAGCACGAATTAACTTCAAAATTTGAAGTTTCATAGAATTACACAAAAAAATAGATTGATTTTTTTAAAAAAAAAGAATTATTTTACGCTTTATTTTACGCTTTATCTCGCTTCTTGAATGTCTTCTAATTCCTGACCTTTTGTTTCGTAAGG
>JAUXAJ010000135.1 GCA_030620005.1 Promethearchaeota archaeon
AATACTTAAAATATTTTATTGCACTATTGATTCAAAAAATCAGGAGATCCTCGTCCCCCACAGTTATTTCTTTAATTACTTTGGTTTTTTTCTTAAAAGCTATATTTATCAGCAAAATATCAAGAAGTATGTTTCACATAATATGAATATCAATAGAAATGTTGACAAACTTTCTAAAAAAAATGAAGAAATCTTCAATAGACTTAAAAATTTAATATTTTCTTTTTCCTCAATCGATTTAAGCGAAGAAGCAAGCAAAATTCTTGAAGTATTTAGAAATGAATTATTAAAATTTAAAAATTATCACGATTGGGAATAGTAGAAAGAAAAAATTTAAGAAATTTATAGTCTAAGCAAGGTAAATAAAAAGAGCAATATTAAAAAATATGATTGTTTCTTATTTAATATATAAATAATAATTTCTATAAAAATAACCATTATCGAGGCGATTTTTTAATGGCAATGAGAATGATGAGGATTTATTTTGTAAATAAATTTTCTCCCGAACAACGGCAAATCCCTTTTCCAGTTGCCCCAAATGTTAAATTAGTTGATATGCTTCCAGAACTCGCAAAAAAGTTTCAAATGACAACGCAAAATATTACTCTTACTTGTCAAGATAGCCAAGTTCTAACACCTGATGATTATGAGTTACCCATGAAGGTTCTTACTGAAAAATTTGGAACGACTTTTAATATTATCGATCGTAATATCGTAGGCGGTTCAGGTACTAGAACAGATGCAAAGTACTCAGAAACTCTTATAGATGTTTTAATTCCTGAATTTGGAAAAGAATGGAGCAGTGTTGGACCAGATCATCCACGCTGGCGTGAAAGACTCAAAATGGAAATTGCACATGTGTTCAAATATATTAATTATTTAAAGCAATTAAAAAATGAACCGTGGTTTCGATTGGTTCCTTCAAAAAACCCCGCGCATAATTATCGCATTTGGGAAGGGCACATACTTATTCCATCTAGAAAAGAGATAATGTTCAAAATAAAAGTACTCTTAACAAAGGAATTCCCAAAAGTATGTCCTCGATGTTTTGCCGAGGAAAAGATACTTGATTATTGTGGTAAAATGTATTTTGGAAATGAGTGGAATCAACCAGGTGAAAATCAAAAATATTTAATGATCTGTCACGACCACATGAAAGTAACAGATTCTTGGAATGCATATTTGGGAATTGTACATTTCTTCATTAGAGAGGTATGGGTATGGTGGGCTGCGCAACAGAATTTTATCATTCAAACATGGGATGAGATTCACAAAAAATAGAAAATTAATAAATTAAGTTTTGATATGATGAATAGGGGATAGATTACCTAATTAAATAATATAATTTTTAAAGATAATCTTAATTTGGTTAATTTATAAAACCAAAAATTAAAAAATCTTTTTTAAGTTTTATTTTTTTAAGTTTTATATTTTATGATTTTGTAGAATTACGAGCTTACATAATTTATATAATCGTAAAAATTCATAAGAATGTTAATATAAAAAGGAAGTTTTGAGTTAGATTTTTATATTCAATTGTTTTTTATTCAATTAAGCAAATCTAAATTGTGAAATTACATACAACTATGAAATCTGAAAAAGCAAGCGAATTAAAAAATTTTACAGAAGTTGTAAGAAATAGAATTTTAACGAATCTTAACAACATAGAATCTAAACTAATGGAAATATTGCAATTTTATGTTGAAACCTCTAATCAAAACATTTTGAAGCAGTTGGATATCATTAAGAAAAAGAATTTAAAATTGAAAGACAATCTAAATTCCTATAGAATACCCCCATTACTCTTAAAAAGCCAACAAAAGACAAAAAACATTTTAAATCAAATAAAAGTCTTGATATTTTATTATGAATTGATGTTAATTGAAACCGAAAGTTTAGTTCAAGATTTTGCAGAAGCTACTATAAATGTAAATAATTTAAGTAAAATTGATGGGCTCATTAATAGTTTTACTAAATCTTATAATAGAATTGACGCCTTATTCACACAGCTCGAAGGATTTGGTAATTTTGGTACAATCAAGAAAGTTTTTCAAGCTATTGGTCCAAAGGTTAAACCTCTTTATCCCAAGCCAAAAAAACTAAAAAAAATCATGAAATTTAGCAAGAAATTGGATATTGTTAAAATTGAAAAGGTTAATCTTCCTGTTCTTTACAAGAAAGAGAAAAAAATTAAAAAAGCTAAATTAGAGAAGAGCAAAGATGAAGAAGAGGAATCCGTAGTCTATAATACTTTTAACAAATTATTTTATTCCAATATTAAAAACCGATTAGTTGAAATAATAAATTCCCTTGGAGAATCAATGATCGTTAAAGATTTAGGTGGAGTTATAAAAATAAACAAGTTATACAATTTAATAAAAGAAAAAGACAAGAAACTAGATTTTTCACTAGATGATTTAAGTAAAGTACTAAAATCCATGAAAAAGCAAGGCCTAATTTCGAACATCGAAGAAATCAACAACTTAAAGTTAATAACTTTTATTCCATTGGAACTTTCAAAAGATCCGAAGAAATTGCTTAATGCTATTAGTTTAGAAGGTGTGGAAACAAAAGAATCTTTAATGAAAAGACTAGATTGGTCCGAAACACGAGTAGCTAAAGTGCTGGAATTTTTAATGGAAAAAGGAATTTGCAAATCCGAAGATGGATCAATGATGGGAAGTAAATTCTATTTTCCAGGTTTGAAAGCTTCTAATGATTAGAAAAAAAAAAATGTAAAAATTGTAATTGAAACAAAAATTAAAAAAAGGTTAAAAAAAAATGGTAGCAGAACTTCCAAAAGGAATTAGTAGGATAGTACAAAGCAAGTTAAAAAAGAAAAGAATTGCAGAGATGGATCACGGAGAATCAGAGGATCTCACGGACAAAAGAATTGTATACCGTCGTTCCCTGGTAGGTAGGCGTGAAAGAGTAAAAGAGGGCGATAAAACACCAAAAGAAAGGGATAGAATTACTGCTTTTGTCGTTAAACCTTACGAGAGCGCAATTCTTGTACAAATGGGTAAATTAATAGGAGTTATACCCGAAGGTCTTTATGAAATTGAAAAATCTTTTCAATATACCGGTACAGAGATCATATGGGTCGAAAAAACAGAATTCAAAACACATTGGGGTCTTTCAGATATATATCTTAAAGATAATATTAAAATTGGTGCTCATGGTCATTTAATCGCTAAAATTTCCAATCTCAAAAATTTTGTTTTAAATGTCGTTTCAAGTAAACAAAAAGTAGAAAGAGATCAAGTAGATGAGTTTATTCACGAATATGTGAAACAGGCTTATCGTCAGGTCATTGGAGATCATACCATCGATGATGTTCTTCAAAGTCAAGGCAAGGATATAGTAAAACAAAAAGTTCAAGCTAAATTATTCGATCTTTTAGATCATTGGGGTATTGAAGTAATTAATTTAGAAATTGAAGGTTTTAAATTACCTGAAGGATATGAAATACGTGCTGAAAAAGCCTGGGAAGCAGCAAAAGTTGAAGACGAAATTGAACTAGTAAAATTAAGAGCTAAAAAAGTAGTAGAGATTTCAAGGACCGAAAGTTATGTAGAACGCGATAAAATGAAAGACGAAATAGAGAAATTAAGAGTTGAGAGAGAATTAAAACAAGCACAAATGGGTGTAGAGCAAGTTGGAGATACGTATCAGGCTGAAGTTGAAAGTCAAAGAGAATCAATAAGAGCAAAAACCCACCTTGATATTAAAGAAAGAGAAGCCGAGCTTGATCTTGGCATAAAAGAAAGAGAACTTCGCGCAGAAACAGATAGAGAAGTTAGATTAAAGCAAGCGGATGCTGGAATTTTGGATAAAGATAGAGAGCAAGAGAGATTTTTAGTTAAAACTGAAGCAGATAGAGACGTCGGAATTGCTCAAGCAACAGGGATAGGAGGAGTTAAAATACAAAAGAAGAAAGAATATAAGCTCAAAATGGCAGAATTGAATAAAAAAATAGATCAACTTAACGAGTTTTTAGCCTCAGGAAAAATGACGAAGGATGTTTATAAAAAACAGTATGAACGAATTGAAAAAGAACTATCCAAATATGAGCAAAAACTCTCAATCCTTTAATACTCAATAATAATTTTTTTTCCCTCTATTTTTCAAAATTTTGTATTTTTTAGTCTATATAATTTTATTATGAAATTATTTTCTACTTTTTAAAAATATTGGACCAAGCAAAGACAATATGCCTTTAATGGCTAATCCGCCAGGACCCACTATGACTGTTCCAGCCAAGAATTTTAAATATAATTTTTTATTTTAGATTTTGTCCGATATATTAACCACAAAAACGAAGGCACTACTCGACCAAAAATATCTCTCTATGGCCCGCTAATATTTAAAAAATATATTATTGGAATGTGTTTTAATAAAAAAAAGATAAAAAAAAAAAAAGATATAAGAAGATGAGTTAATAATCTATTTTTTTCTTGAAAAAATAGGACCGATTAAACCTAATATTGCTCTTATTGCCAATCCTCCTGGACCGACGAGCGCCATTCCTGCGAATACCCCCAAAACTTTAGCGATAAATACAATTGACTTTTTTGCAGTAGCCAATTTACTAGATTTTCTAACTTCATCGATGTTTTCCATTAAATCTCTGATATTTTTTCTAATTATATCTTGTTGTTCCAAGCCATACTGAGAAAGATCAAATGTTAAGAGTAGATTTGCATTTTCTTGTATTAGTGAATATTTTTCATTGGGTAGTAAAAGTAATGCTTCTCGAATATCATTTAATTTGTCATCGTTAAATTTTACTTCTCTTAAATCTTGATTACAATATTTACAGACTCGTTTTCCAGATAGATCCTCTTCACGTAAAGGCCCCTCGCAGATTGGACAACGTAAATCTTCCATGAATGTGGATGAGGTCTCATTATAAACAATTAAATTCCTGCAATATTTACACTCAATACTTTTATTTGTCTTCAATTTAGCTAAATCTTTATCTGGTACTGGACTACCGCAAGAATTACAAGTTATTACGCCCATTTAACCACCTATACAATTAATTATTTTCATTATATTTAAAATTACTTTCTAGCTATCTAATATCTTTATTATAGACTTAAAAAAAAAAAAATGAAGTTTAATCTTTCTTCCCTTTCTTAGCTTCTCCTGAATATTCCCAATCCTCGTATGTTTTTAATAAATTGTCTATTTCTGCGTCGAGGGAAACCATAGCTTCCGTTTTTTCAACCAATTCTATATCCACAAGCTCTTCTCCAAATGCTTCTGTAGTTAAGCGTCGTTGTTCTTCGATTTTTCTTCTAGCCCTTTCTCGTTCTAATAGCAAACTTTCTTCTTCTTCTCGGCGCGCTAATAGATTCGTTAAATCATTACGGAGAGCTTGACTTTCGTCGTAAACCAAGGAAAAGATTTGTTCCCTATCGTATTTTGTTTTTATTTCTACATCAAGCGAAGTTAATGCATTGTAAAATAGACTTATTTTTTTTCTGAGTACTTCTTCTATGTATTTCTCAACATCCCTTGATTTTACTCCTTGAATATTCTTTTCAATCTCTTGAAATTGAGTAAATATGAATTTTCTTATGAGATCGGGCACGTTTGACATGTCAGCTACTCGTTTTTTGGCTCTTGATTTTCTAACTTTTTTGCCTCCAATATATCCTGTTAATAATAAAACAACAATGACGATAACAACTATTACTACCACCACAATAATTCCAATCAATACTACCATTTGTCTTGTTTCAATGTCTCGTGAAACTGAAACCCAAAGTAAGGTATCTTCTTCATCAGTGTCATCAATATCCCAAGTATCTTCAATCCATCTATAAGAAGTTAGAAAACCGTTGCTATTATATTCGTACACCAAATAATACCCTCGTTCAGATGTTGCAATATAGTCCGATCCGTTTTCGTATAACTTTTGAATATTCAAGTTCTTTATATAATTACTAGTAGGTGTTGGAATAGCAAGTAAAAATGTGGTTCCTGAAATTGCCGCTAGCTTAACAGGAGCTTTCGTTTGTGGATTTGACCATATATATCCAGTTCCCGATGGTGCGAAAGTATTTGTGAGATCATCGCTACCCCATCCAGCCGAACCTGAAACCAGTTCCCAATCAATAACATATCCTAAACCCCCTGTAAAAGCGATATTTGTGATTTCAATCGTCATTGTGAAACCTTCCTTCAAATCTCCAAAATCAATAGGAATATCCAACTCCATATTCTCCTCTAAATGAATAACTCTAAATTCGAATCGATCTCCTTCTTCAAGATTATATTCAGTTGATTGTCCTAGAGTAAAGGAAATATTGAATGTGAAGAATAAACTCATCACTATCAGAAATATGAAAACCAATTTTGATTTCATTTTAAACCCTTTTTTTTAAAAAAATTTTAAAAATGTTAATTAATAGTATAAAATAACGTATTTAAAGTTTAGGGGAAGTTAATACTATATTTTTTTATGGATTGTTGATTTACTACATGCCATACATAACGGTTTTTATTATATGATTTTGTTGATTATTGGTCCTTCCATATGAGAAATGCATCTTATCTGAAATTAATAATATAGACTGTTTCCAAATACAATCATTTTAAAGTCAATGAAGTTTTTTTACCCATGAAAGGTTAATATTAATGGAAAATTATTTATTTTTAAATTAATTTTATAAAAAAGAAGCATGGATGATGAAATAGTAATTCTCGGGTCTGGCGGAGGAAGGCATCACATTCGAACTCAACATAGAGCAACAGGGGGTTTATTGTTTAAGTTCAACGGCATTCAGGCACACATAGATCCTGGTCCTGGAGCAACTATAAGGTTAAATCAATACGGAGAAGATCCTACAAAAACAAAATTGTTTATTGTTACACACGTCCATCTTGACCATTTTAACGACATTAGCGCCATTATCGAAGCATCTCGAGAGACTCTTCACGATAAGAATTATAATTATTCTAAAGAAGGAACTTTAATAACAACAAAAGAGGTTCTCAACTATATTTCAAGTTATCACTTAAATATGCTTGAAAAAGTCGTGATAATTAAGGCTGGAGTCAAATATAACTATAATAACGCTGAAATTGTCGGAACAAAAGCAGTTCACTCCCAAGTAGAGTCTTTTGGCGTAAGATTTAATCTTAAAAAATATTCGATCGCCTTTACGGGCGATACCATGGTGTTCGATGGGTTTTCTGAACAATTTTCTGGAGTAAATATATTGGTCTTAAATCTGTTAAGACCTGATTCAGTGACTTGCAGAAGACATTTATGCACTGATGAGGTCATCCCATATTTAAATGATATAAATCCTACTTTAGATGGGTTAATAATTACTCATTTTGGGTCGTTCATGGATGGACCTCGTTCAAAATTCAATAAGGTACCGAGTCAAGTTAAAAAGTTTCAAAATATGACTAACATTAAAAATATTATTGCTGCTGAAGATGGTTTAAAAACTAGAATCTCTGATATTTTATAATTTCTTTTCCCTTTTTTTCCAATTCTGATAAGTTTAAAATTATGTACCAATAACACATACAATCTCAAAAAAAAACTACCTTTTTATATGTAAACATTTTAACTCTATTTAATGGAAGAAGTCTGAAATTCGAAAAAACATTGGATTTCTAGCTTGTAAGGGTTCCTTCAAGCTGATTAAGCCCTCTATTAAACTCTTTTTAGGGTTTAATTACTCTTAACCTAAAATTTTTTATTCGAATTAGGGCTTCTTTTACTACTTTTTTTTTAAAAATGTAAAGCAGGAAAAAAAAGTTTTTAGGATTCTAATCTGTTGCAAGCCAATGACGGCACACAATACATTGAACTATATTTTTTCTCTTAATAGATTTGTTGTTTTTTACAAAAATAACTCTACTGACCATGATGTTGGCACACTTATCGCATAGTATAAATGATTTATCTGGTTTTATTTCATATGTGACCATTTTCTATCTCTCGTGAAAAAATATGATCCCTATTAATAAGTATCAAAGGAAATCTTGTCCTAATGAAAATATTATAATCTTATATAGATATTATAAAAATCAAATCATTTAAGTATTTATTAAAATAAAAAATTTTAGATTATAAGCAAAAATCGGCTGAAATAATTATAGATTTCAACGAATTGAAAGAATATATCCAATATTTATGTATTTGCAACGAATTTTTAATGATTTTTGGTAAAAGAGTTTATAATTTTTGTTCTATTATCCATATAGGACTCGACCACGCCATATTTTCGTTCAATAAAAACACTCGAATGTAATAAAATATAAACAGTTCATTTTTATCAACATGACTTAGAGCCATGTCTTTGAAAATAGAATTATCTTTATAACTCAAATCCGTCTTATTTGATCCGATGAATTTTTTTTTAATTATTTCATTATTTCTAATTATTTCAACGCGTTCAATGTTTATGGGGCTAATCACATTTAGTCGAATTTTTCTTTCTTGCTTTAAGCCGGGATTTTCTTTTATATTAACAATATCTCCCATGAAATAATCATTTAACCAAAATTCGATAATTACTCTAGGGCCGGTCGTTCCATAACACTTCCGATCTTGTAGAGCGCCCCAGAGCGATTCTTTGGTAAGGTCGTTAGCCCAAATTGCCATTATCCCGGGAGGATATATTCCGTTATCCGGGTCGATTTCCCCAGAAGGAAAAACGCCAAAATGGTCGTCTCCCCCACATGTGAAACCCAACTTATATCCTCTATTAAGAGCATCTTTGATGAAATGATCTCTTTTTTCTAAGATGGCACCTCGTTTTTTTGCGTGCTTTCCATGACCAAAAAATTTGTATCTTGGAGGGAGGGGATTTCCATCCGAAAAGGAATATTCTTGATTACCCCAAGTAGAGTAAATTTCAACTAGCCTCTCAAGAGAGTTATCAAAATAATCCCAATTTCGATATCCGGTTCTTAAAGCTGTATGATGGGCAATTAATGTTATTTTCCCTTCGTATTTTTTCAAGTTTTTTATCAATTTTGTTGTAGAATTATATTTATTTGTATCAGATCTCAAAATTGGAAGATTATCGTCGTAATAATAAATACAAATATCCCCATAACCAGAATACCAAGTTCCATATTCGTAACCGAAAAATGACACGAAATCTTTATCTTTATTGTATTTTTTAACTATTTTTTTAATTTCTTCGAAATCTTCGTCAGACGTTTCCCATTGGTGGTCGTGCTCAGTGCTCGTTCCGAAATCAAGTCCTGCTTTTATCAGATTTTCGAAATATTCTTCTAAATCTCTTATTCCATCGCTTTTAAGCGTGTGACCGTGAATGAACCCCCAAAATAAGTTTTTTTTTGCGGGCGTCAACTTGCACGAAATTGGATTTGATCTGAAACGAGAATCAGTAAATTGCGCCTCAATAAAATGAACCCCTGGGCTTGAAAACATCAGTCCATCTACTTTTAAAACCCCGTTGAATTCTTTTTTGAATTCTACGCTTTTAACATTAGTTCTTTCTGCATTTTCTGTTAAAAAAAACAATTGAATTACATCAGAAAACCTTCTAACTAAATTTTTAAATTTATCTTCAATTCTAATTAAGATTTTAAACTCTTCTCTTATCGCTATGATCGATGGACAGATAATTGTAATGTGATCAAATTCTTCGTTAATAACATTAATAACCGGAGGATTTCCTAGTAGAATCGGTTTTTGGTTCGGGAATTTAATGAGAATTTCAATTTTTTTATTGTTTTCAACTAAAGATTGAACTAATGTGTTTTTGATATTAAATCGAAATTCAGTTCCCATGGGAATTCCAGCAGGTTCCAGTATTAGATATTTTATCAATAATTCCTTGCCCGTTATTACAACCGGAAGAAGTCTAGTTGAATTGCTTAAATTTAGCGTGGCATGACCTTTTTCGTTGGGATCTTCGGATTGTAAGTAATACCAATCGTTTTTATTGTTACGACCACCTCGAAATCTAAAAGTTAAACAAGAATTTTCGGGTAAATCAAAAGATGTAAAAAATGTGACTGTAATGGTGGTATAACTTCTTACTTTCACGTTTTCAGGAAATACTTTTAAATTATTTAACTTGTATTGGCTAGTATTCAAAATTTTCATTCACTAATTTAACAATAGCTTTTATTTATCTAACTTATTAAGAGTGTTCAATTATTTCTTCATTTTTTAACACGGTCACGAGGATGGCAATAAAAATAACACCGCACCCAATCCATCCAAATAAAGACATTATTTCATTTCCCAAGAGAAAACCAAAAAGAGCCGCAAAAACCGGCTCCAGGGTAAAAATGATTGCTGTTTTAGACGGTTTAACATGTTGTTGACCGTAGTTTTGGAACAAAAATGTTAGTGTGGATACACCTATTCCCATATAAAATATGATTAATACGAAACCTATATCGATTGAAAGTATATCGTAAGATTCATTAAAAAAAATCGAAGAAATAAAGCAGAGGGAACTTATAAAGGCCAATTGGACGATAGTATAGGGGTAAATGTCGACAAGATTCACGTTTTTATCGTTATAGACAATGTAGAATGCATAAAAAATTGCACAAGATAGTACAAGAAAATCGCCAATTAAAATTCCAGATTCCCCTTCCAAGGATAATAGGCCCATACCACCGATTGCCAATGCTGCTGCAAGCCATATTCTTTTTTTAAGTGGTTTTTTAAATCCTAACCACATTATAAATGGAACTAGAATTGTTCCAAGCCCCGTAATGAAGCCCGCCTTTCCAGCAGTTGTAGTTTGAAGTCCAAATGCCTGAGTAACCACTGTTAAAAAATATAACAATCCCGAAATTGATCCCATTATAACAATTTGTTTATTAAATTTTCTAATGTTAATAAAGCAGGGAAGAAACCCTAAAACTGCTATTAAATGTCGTAATCCTAAATAGAAGAAAATAGGAACATCTTGAGTAATAGTTTTTGTCAGGATGAATGAAGTGCCCCAGAGAACATTTGTGAGAATTAAAAGCATGATAGCCAAGTTTTTGTGGGTTTTTAAAACGGGCGATTGGTTGTTTTTGTTACTTTTCATATAATTTTTGAAATCCAAGTGATGACTTTTTTCTATAATGCTAAAATAATTTAACTATTAATTGAGAAAAACAAGTTTAAAATAAAAAGCATTGGAAATCGTATTACTTTGTTGAGTTTAAATAATTCTAGACTCATCCCCTATAAAATTTGATTATATCTGCTTTTGTTATAATGCCTGCTAATTCTCCTCTTTCATCTTTCAAAATTATTGCGTCATTATCAAGTAACAAGGATTTAATTTCGTGAAATGGAGTACTTATCGAAATTTCAGGGAATAAATCTTCTACATGATTACTAATACTTTCTTTCAAGATAGAATCTCCCATTTCCAATAGCTTACGCGTGAGAGATTTTTCCCTAATACTTCCAACTAACTTATTCTTGTCATCTTCTACTATTAGTTGAGAAATACCTTTGTCACCCATTATTGAAGCTGCTTTGGAAACCTTATCAGTATTTTTTACACGAATAACTTTTTTAGTTGCAAAATCAATAGCTTTTTGGGTATTTCCTTGAACTCTTGAAAGTGCGTTTAATACTTTCCTAAGAGTAGAAACTCTAGGATCGATGCTATTCTTACCATCTGTTTCCATTCTAGCTATTAATGGCTGGCTCACGCTTGCAAGCTCAGCCAATTTCTTTTGAGTGAGATTGGCTTCCTTTCTTAACCTTTTTAGTTCTGATGGAGTTGGTATATAGTACAAATAATTACCTCTCTAAAAAAATATTACGCTCTATAATATTTTTAATTTAAAAAATATAAAGTTTTATATATTATAAATATAATACTAAATTAAATATAAAATATTATATAAAAATAACTACGAGTAATATTTGGTAAAATATTAAAAAAAATTAGGTGATAAATTGACCAAAACATACGCTGAAATTAATCAAAAAATAAAGAATGGCGATGTTGTAGTAGTAACAGCCGAGGAAATGATAAAAATCGTGGAAGAGAATGGGGTAAAAGTAGCAGCTGAAGAAATTGATATTGTTACAACAGGAACATTTGGGCCAATGTGTTCGAGTGGAACGTTCTTGAATTTTGGACACTCTGATCCACCAATTAAATTTGAACATCTTTGGCTAAACGATGTACACGCATATCATGGAAACGCCGCAGTTGATTGCTACATTGGATGCACAAGAATGGCGGATATTCGACCATTTGAATACGGTGGAGGTCATGTAATTGAGGATCTTGTCTCAGGAAAACCAATTCGATTGAGAGGTAATTCCTACACCACAGATTGTTATCCTAGAGCAGAAATAAGCACGGAATTCACGATTGATGAGATAAATCAAGCGATTTTGTGTAATCCAAGAAATGCTTATCAGAGATATGTTTGCGCAGTAAATAGTTCTGATAAAACTTTATATACTTACATGGGGAAATTATTGCCTCGGTTCGGAAACGCCCATTACGCTGGAGCAGGTTCGCTAAGTCCATTGAGTAATGACCCTGATTATGAAACTATTGGAATAGGGACAAGAATATTCTTAGGTGGAGGAATTGGATATGTCATTGGGGAAGGCACGCAACATAGCCCTAAAAGCAGATTTGGAACGTTATTCTTAAAAGGAGACTTAAAACAAATGACTGCTGAATACTTGCGAGGTGTGACTTATGAAAAATATGGCACTTCCATGTTCATAGGTGTTGGTATACCCATCCCCATTTTAAACGAAGGACTGGCAAAAAAAACCGCGATAAGTGACGAAGAGCTTTTAATGGATGTAGTTGATTATGGAATTCCAAGAAGAGACAGGCC
>JAUXAJ010000023.1 GCA_030620005.1 Promethearchaeota archaeon
GTTCGATTTGGGAACCATTCGATTATGTCAAAATTACACCTGCGATAATAATTGCTGGATTAATTTTTTACTTTTCTTCGTTAAGTAGTCCACTCCCTCCAGCCCCTCCAAGCTCTCCCGGACTTTTTGACTTGAGCGTGGTAATCTCAATATCTTTACATCTAGCCGAATTTGGAGCACTATCGTTTTTTTTAGTTTATGGGTTTGGAGATAAAGTTGATAAACAATACTTATTGATTTTTTCAGTTATTTACGCCATTTTGGACGAATTTCATCAATTTTTCGTCCCTAACCGATATTTCGACATCATTGATATTATCGTAGATATCATTGGAATCTTATTTGGAGTTTTATTTTTCAAGTTATCAAATCATTTATTATATTTTTTTAAACATAAAAAACAAAGTATTTAATGATCTTATATGAATTCTTTAGAATTAACTTTGTCAGCAATAGAAGGCATTCCTGAAAAAATACCATTTAATCCTTTTATAATGCATCTAACAGCTTCTCTGTCAAATGTAGATTATAATCACGATTACTGTCAAGATCCTGAGGTCTTAGCGGACTCAATGATTAATTGCTCAGAGTTTTTTGGAATAGACCATGTAAACATTTCTACCGACGCTTATAGAGAAGCAAGCGCGTGGGGCGTTGAGATTGATTGGAATAGCCACACGCCCGTTGCTAAAAAGCATTTAAAAGTAGATGTCTTTGAATCCATTGAAACTCCAGATATATTAGAAAGCATTAGAATTCAAAACAGGGTCAACGCTGTAAAAATTCTTTCCGAAAAGGTTGGAGGAGAACAATGCATAGTAGGATGGATTGAAGCGCCATTTGCAGAGATTTGTTGCTTATTTGATTTAGTAAATGTGCTTTTATTGTGTAGAAATAAAGACTGGGACAAAAGAATAAAGAATCTCATCTATAGAATACTCCCAATACAAAAAGAATTTGCTAAATTGCAAATTGAAGCAGGAGCAGACATAATTGGTGCTGGTGATTCTGCTATTTCACAAATAGGTCCAATGAGATATGAAAAATGTTGTTTAGAAGCAACAAAAGAATTATTCAATTATATTCAAAAAAATGTTCCTGTTCTCTATCATATTTGCGGCGATAACTCAGTTGTTGATAAAGAAGGTAGGGACATGCTCAATTTAGTTTCAAATACGAATGCTGCGATTTTAGATTTGGATTATCAAGTTGATTTGAAACTAGCAAAAGAGAAAATTGGGAAAAAAAATTGTGTTAGAGGGAATACTAACACTCAAATATTAGGTAGTTCTACATATTCCGTTTCAGATGTCATGAACGAAGTTTCAAAAACAATAGATGCTGGAAAACCTGAGGGAAGATACATGTATGCAGCAGGTTGTGAGTGGCCATGGGAACCAATATCAATGGCAAGTAGAAATTTAGGCATGGCAAAAGCGTTAACAGAAAAAATGGGAAGCTATTAATTTTTTAAATCTTTCATTTTAATACTTGCATTGATTTGAAAGTGATGTTCATGAAAAGTAAACCGAATATCTTATTTTTTATTACACACGACCAAGGCCAGCTTCTTGGATGTTATGACTCCCCTCAAATGCCCAATATGCTCAATACTCCAAACATTAATTATCTTGCAGAAAACGGTGTAAAATTTACAAATAATTTTTGTACAGCACCTCAATGTAGCCCTAGCCGTGGGAGCATTCTAACTTCATTATATCCTCATCAACATGGTCTAATGGGTCTCGTAAATCGCGGTTGGACGTTACCAGAATCAAACAAAACATTTCCAATGTACTTAAAGGAAAATGGTTATAGCACGTATTTACTTGGACTTCAGCACGAGAGCCAAGACGCCTCAACTTTAGGTTATGATAGCATCATAAAAGAAAATTTGGATTTCAGATATACGTGTAAAATCATGGAGGACGACATACTAAAGTTTTTATCTGACCATGACCACGACGAATCTCCTTTTTATATTTGTATTGGGACGTTTGAAGTCCATATACCATTCAAACCTTGGGGGATTCCTGTAGATCATGAAGAAGTTAAAGTTCCTCCATTCTTGCCAGACCACATTCAAGTCAGGAGAGATTTAGCTGAGTTATACGGTGCTATTCACGCTGTTGATGGTCTGATTGGAAAAATAATAAAAAGTTTAGAAAAGAATGGATTGAAAGACAATACTCTCATGATATATACAACAGACCATGGAATCGCATTTCCTCGAGCAAAATGTACCTTATACGATCCAGGCATAAAAACTTCGCTTGTAATGTCTTTACCCAATTCAGATTTATTGAATGAAGGGCGTGTGATAAATGGCATGATAAGCAACATTGATTTGCTTCCCACGATCCTTGACTTTATTGGAGCTGACCCCCCTAAAGATGTTGAAGGAAGGAGTTTTCTACCAATTTTGAAAAGAGAAAAAGAAATAATACGAAGTGAAGTTTTTGCGGAAAAAACATACCATGAAATATACGATCCTATTCGATGCGTTCGAACGGATAAATACAAACATATTCGAAATTTTGAAAAATCAGAAACATTATATGAAATACCAGCGTTCATGAATTACCAACGTTCAACAAAATTAATTCGAAAGTATATGAAAGAACGATACGAGAAACCAAGAATGGAAGAAGAACTTTACGATTTAGAAAAAGATCCTAATGAAGAAAATAACCTGATTAAGGATCCATTGTACAAAGCAATCAAAATAGAATTAAGCAATAAACTTCATGATTGGATGGAACAGACGAACGATCCAATTCTTAAAGAAAAAGTAGAAAAACCAAGAAATGAATAAAATTGTTTTTTCTTAAGATTTATAAACATCTCTAAAGAAATTCAAATTCCTTTTCACGTCAGAGATGATTATTTGACGCTCTTCATTGGTAATGGAATAAAGAGAGAAAATCTTAGCGTCGATTTCTTTAATTAATTTAAATATCCTTTCATTTGAGACACCCTTATTATTTTCAAATTGAGTAATTATTTCTTCCACTATTGTCGCGATTCCTGCTTTGATATGCTCATCAGCCTTTATTACAGGAAGATGTCTTATCATGTATTGGTTTAAATTAATCGTTGTATTTTTTTGGTTGTTAATTCCGTAGGTACAATAAAATTGAATTAATATGGAGTTAAGAATACCACATAAGTACTTTAATTCTTTAACATCGTCTGATAATAGCGAGTATATAGAGGACGTAAAACAAGCAAACTCTTCGGTATATATTGCTTCAGGAATTATATTGTTATGCTTTATTAATAATCTTGGACCGCGATAATATTCATAATTATCCCCTTTAAGAATATTTGGATTAATAAGTTCAATATTAAGCGATTTAGAGCGTTTTAAATAATAGTACTTAAAATCAGTTTTTGCATTTAAAAAAAGGCAGGACTCTTTCACGTCATTTTTTAAGAGTTTCTTCACGTTCTTTAGTCCCTGATCTTCTTCCCCACGAATCATTTTAGGAAAATCTATTGGATTTAAATAATTTAAATTGGCAATCCTTTCGATTTTATTAATAATTTGAAATTTAATAATATCGGGTTTAATTCTTATTCTATTAATTTTTAACGTTTTTTTTTGGCAATAGGGACATTTGCTTTTAAAAGTATATACATGCATTTTTTTTGAATTATTACAAAGAGGACAATCTTTATTAAAACATATACGAAGATTATCTACATTTTGGTTATTATAACTAATTATTTTTTTATCAGGATAATCATATATCATTAAATTGTTGTTTTTAGTACCTTTTTTTTCATATATTACAATTTGAACTTCATTCGTGGCAGTTTTAAATAGATTAGGGCCTAGATTGTAAATTTTCAACAAATTAGCTTTTGAAAGAAACAATTCACGAAATTTAATATATCCTTGCCTTAATAAGAAACTTTTTGGCACTAAAAAACTAATAACCCCTTTTCCCCAGTTTAACGCCCTAATTAGAAAAGCACAATAAATATCATTGTAAAAAGTGCCTTGTTCTTTTAATATCTCTTTATCTGCTTTACTTAAAATATTGCCATAAGGAGGATTCCCAATTACGACGTCAAAATCCTTGTAATAAGGATTAATTATACTATTTTCTTGTTTTAGGTTTAAATTCAATATAGAAATTACTTCCGAATAATCGATAGTTTTTTCTTCGAAACACCAATTAAAGAGCTTTAATTTAGATAACATTAATGCGTGTTCATTGATATCAAAACCCACTATATTTTTCAATATTTGAGTTTTAATTGTCATGGGCCGACAATTCGGTTTGATATTGCTGACTAAATTGTAAATTTTATCTGCAACGCTTAATATAAAGACTCCCGAGCCACAGGCAGGATCTAATATGCTCGCATTCAATAAAATATTAGAGATTTTTTCCTTGGTTTTCAAATAAAGGCGAGAGAAATCCTCAATATAAGAAATCTCTTGATTAATATCATATTGTTTCTTTAATCTTTTATTAAGTAAAAGGAGGAGTGTTTCATTGGTCATGAAATTTGAAATTTCTTTACTTGTATAATAAACGCCCTCCTTTTTCCTATCCTTATAATCTTTTAAAAATGAATCTTTTACAATATCTATTGATTTAAGCACTTGCCTTATTTTTTTAAAATCGTTCTCTTCAATAGATTTAGTTAAGTTATCATATAGTTCTTGTACTTTTTGGTAATTGTTCGATTCATTCATTTTTTAACGATTAGCATGTTTTTTTTAGTAGTTTAGATAACATTCAAATCCAAGATTTTAAAAGAAATAATTGAAAATATCAATACTCTTTATATTTTTATAGTTAATATAACTATATAATATAGGTATCATGACGGAAAAAGAAGAGAAAAAAAAAAAAGTTGATTATTACGGAGTAGCACCTGTTTCTAAAATTGTAAAAAAAATGAAAAAGGAATACGACCGCGATCCAAAAGATTGGAGGGTAATTGGTTCAAAAGACGAACACGGAAATTTAGATACTTTTATTAACAGGAAACCAAATTCATACTGGCTTAAATCAAAACAATTGTCGCCATTTTCTTCTCTATCCATGGGAACGATAATAAGAAACATTGATAGAGATATCGACGAAAAAATTGGAAAAGAGATGTCACCTGATGATATGCTAAGATTTTTTGGCATGGTTGTTCCTATCAAAAAAGATCAGAGTATTGTCGCCGCTGGTGTTGAAAAGTACTCCCAAAAACATGGTAATTATTTAAAGAAAATAATTAAGGAACGCGATTCAAATATAGGATCTCAACTGGTAAGACGCATTGACGAGGAGTTCACTAGAAAATTTCCTCAAAGAAAGAATTTGTATATATAAAAAAATTATAACTTTTCCTTTAATTTTCCTAACTCGTCCTTAATTTTAATACCGAGTAAATTTACCGCATAAAAACCCTAGAGTATAATAACAAAATCGAACTATTACAAGATGATATTATAGAGAAAGAAAAAATGAAAAAGAAATTATAGTTTATCCTTTAATTTTACTAATTCGTCTTTACTTTTAATGATGGGTAAATTTGCTGAATAAGTTCCAGAATTATTAATTAATTCTGCGATTACAGCTTTCATTTTCTCAGGACCAGGTTTTGATTCAAGATTTTTGGCAAATTCTTTTAAGGCGACTACTTTAAAATCTTCAACGTAATAATTTATACCTTTGCCTAATTCTTCAAAAAGGAATTGATAAGACAAATCAGCAGCTCTTTCTTTTTTTTCAAAAGCGGGAGGTTCAAAAATGTAAGAAACTTCAATCCAACGGTCACCGTTTGGATCAGCCGGGACCATTCCATATATATAATCTTTTACATAAATAAAAAACGGTGTTCCATTATCGAAAGAGGAATCCAAAATACTCTTAAATTCTTCACTCATAGAGCGTCAACATTTTTTTTTTAGATTCTATATTTTTAATTATATTAAAATTAACTTTTATTTTTATTTCTATATTGATGTTTTTTCTAATTAAATAATTTTTGAGATATTATTTGAATGTTTACTTTTTATACTTTATACTTTATTTAAATGATTATACAAAAAATTCAAATTCAGAAATATTTATTAATAGTTTTGACTAAATAAACTATTATTCAATTTATATTAAGAAGTGATAATTTAGGGAACGAAAAATTTTCCATTTTTTTTTTTATATTCGATATATTTGTTGAATTATTTTAAAACGAATTTTAAAAGATAGTGTAAATTAGTTTTAACATGCGAAAATTAAATTACGAAAAATTAACAAATGATATTACAAACTGGATAAAGAATTACTTAATTTCTGCGAATTTGAAAGGATTTATTGTAGGTCTTAGCGGAGGAATTGATTCTGCTGTTACAGCGGGACTTTGTGTTAAGGCAGTTGGTAAAGAAAACGTGATCGGCGTTGGACTACCTTGCGAATCGATTTCCTTAGATTTAGAAGATGCTACATTAGTTTCCGAAAATTTAGGGGTTTCTTTTCACATAATTGACCTGACTTCTACATATAGAGAATTAACGAAAGCTTTACCGCCTGAGATTAAATCAAATGAAATGGCATTGGCAAATATAAAGCCTCGATTAAGAATGACTGCGCTATATTGCATGGGACAATCATTGGGCTATTTAGTTGGAGGAACGGGAAACAGAACGGAAATTGCAATTGGATACTTCACAAAATATGGTGATTTAGGAATTAATATATAGTTCCTACGCTAAGGTGGAGTGGACATTGAACCTTTAGGAGAACTCTATAAATGTGAAGTACGCGCAATTGCAAGAGTGTTAGAGATTCCAGAAAAAATTATTGTAAAAGCTCCAAGTGCTGGACTTTGGAACGGACAAACTGATGAAGGGGAAATTGGTTTAACATACGATATATTAGATGAAATTATTTATAGGGTAGATTACGACTTAGATTTAAAAAGTCTCGTGATTGAAGACATTGAAAAGGTTAAAGAAATGATGAAATCGACACGACATAAAACAAAAATGCCTCCCGCTTTCCCATTAATTTAAAATAATTTTCTTTTTTATAAACTAGATATAAGCTTTCTAATTTCATTTATTTTTAAAGAAATCTCCACTAATCTACCTTTTAACTTATTGGAACGACTTTTATACTCCTGATCGTTTATTGTTCCTTCTTGATAACTCGTTTCTAACGCTTTAAAACTCCTTTCGAGAGAATATCTTTTTCCTTCGAGAGCAATTAATTCTTGGTACAAGGAATCCTTATCTCTCGGTAAATCTTCAATATTGATTGAAGATATGTCGTCGTCGGATGGCTCAGTAGTATTAAATCCAAAAGGTGTAAAGGTTATCTTCTGGTCAAAGTCAACTCCTCGCTTTTTGCTTTTTTCTTTTCGCATTTTTGTGCTTTTTGCAATTATCATGTCTAAAGATTCGTGTGTTTCGGCAGGTTGTTGGACTGCTTTATCTCCAACCGAAGAAAAAACATTAAACAAGTCCGTAGCGCTTGATTTAATTGATCCTATTTCAGACTTTTCAACATTTATTGCCGTTATTTTTGGTTTTTCAGCAATGAAAGGAACTTCTTTGGATTCCTTGGACGGAACGGGCTTCTTAAAAGGCTCTTCAGTAACAACGGGCATGATTTTTGGTTTTTCAAATAGGTCAGATACTCGCGAAGGCTCTTCAGTAACAACGGGAATGATCCTTGGTTTTTCAAGTAGGTCAGATACTCGCGAAGGTGATTCTGTAACAACGGGCATGATTCTTGGTTTTTCAGGTAGGTCAGATAATATATTTTCTGATTTTTCAAGTTGCTCGATCTCTATTGGCGGTTCTTCTGTAATAATTTGATCGGTTACTGGTTCATTAGAAACTCTTGAATCTTTTGTTGACACTTCGCTTGTTTCTACGGAATCATCACCTGCCCCTTCTTGGAACGACGTAGCACCAGCAGGTGGGGGTGATACTTCAGCAAGTTTTTGTGTTGGATGTGTTTCTATATTTTTATTTATTAACTCTTGTTTGTCTTGAATTGAATCATCACCAATATTTTCCGGAGTAGCAGGAATTGACGGAGGTGAGGGTGCCGGTGAGCCCTCAATATTGATTTGAGGCTCATTAATATCGATTTTTGTATAAAATTGGTCATCGGGTTCTAAAGATGTAAATGAACTTGGCTTACCTTCTAATTTTGATTTTTTAATTGTCTCTAAAGAGTGTTTCAATTTTTCTATTTCTTTTTTAACACTATAAGAGTCAGATTTCTTAACATCTAGTCTTTTGTCTTCACTTCTTGCTTTAATTTTAAGCTGGGGAATTTTTTGGGGTTTTTTTAAAACGGGTATTTTTATTTTTGGAGTTGGTAATTTTGAGCCCTTAATAGGAGTTATTTTTTGAATTTTCCCTTTATTTGACAAATTTTCAAGCGTTTTATCCTTATTTTTAAGTTTTTTTTGAAGAGACTCAATTTTTTCTTTTAAAGAACCTATTTCACCTTCAAATTTTTCAGTAACCTGAGCAACGATCTGTGAAATATCAATTTTAACAGATTCCGTTTTCGTCTCAATTTCCTTAGGTTCAATTTTCTCCACGATTTCTTCAAAAATCTCTTCTTGATCTGTTTCAGTTTCGATAATATTTATGAATTTTTGAATGTTTTGCGATAGATCCTTCACTTCCTTGAACCATAAGTCTAAGGTATCCCAATTTTCTAAATTGTCGATAATTATATCCATTAGACCACTTAATTTGATGTTTTTTCCCGAAGATTTTAAATTTTTGAAACTTTCAATCAATTTCTCCCTTGCTTCCATTTCGTCATCCGGCGTTGGTAAATTTTCTTTTTGCTCAGTGAGGAATAGAAAAAGCTCCTGAATTTCCTTAAAAGAATTTTCTACATCGTTCATATCTTAACAATTAAAAAAATTATTAATACAATTTGCTTAATATTCTCTTTAAGTATTAAAAAAGCAATTCATGAATTTATTTTTTTGCGATTAGGAATTGTCGTAATAACGAAAAACTCTAGCTTAATTCATGTCTTGTATGACATTTTAGTGAAAGGTTTCAAAAAAAAGTGTAAAAATCTTTTTTGCTGTCAGTTTTAAGATCATAGTTTTAGTATATATAAAAAACTTTTTTGTGTTGTTTTGGGGTCTTCCTGATAAAATCTAATTTTTCAATTTAGAAATTTTATCTTTTTAATTAATGCTTGCTTTAAATATAGTATAGAACTATCTCAAAAAGTGCTTTATAAAGACAATTTTCAATAAAAAATCACAATTAAAGCCTTTAAAGATTTTTGAAATGTGAATCTGAGGTTATATAAAAGCGTTTTTAAAAAATAGGCTTAAGAAATCCTTGCATGTTTTATGAGTGGAGGAGAAAAAAATCATTTTTTTTGTAAATTATTTTCGTTGGTTTCTGTCGGGAAACCACCTGTTGTTTATATTTAAATAAATAAACTTAAATTATGTTGATTTTATATTACTATTAAAAAATTTTATACAAAAAAATGAATTTTATTTTAAAAAAATGATATATTTTAATTTGAAAAAGAAACATAAGGGAATAATATTAATCTTGCTGTTCGGGTTAACCACATTAATTTTCGGTTTTCTTCCCATGAATGATGGCAACACATTGGATAACAATTCATTCAACATCGACACCGATCAATCTAAAGCTATTGAACTTCCAGTACAAGACGATAGAAGTCCTGAGTCAAGCGAAATTACCAGTGACGAATGGTGGGATAGTTCTTTTAGCTATAGACGATTAATCAATGTTACCAATCCATACGGAATTGATTTCGTAAATTACGGCGTAAACGTAACTTTTAATTATGACGAGTTGGTTTCAGAAGGCAAACTAAGAAGCGATTTATACGATATTAGGGTCGTGGAAAACGGTATTCCAAGAAAATACATTTTCAAAATAGATTACCCTTCTGAAAACTACGTAACAGTTTTCTTTAACGTGAATATTACAGTGTCAACGACCGATAAAGACACGTACGTGTATTTTGGAAATAGTGGTGCTTCTGATAATCGAGCTAGTGGTGCAACAGCTTCAGATAGTTTTGGATGGATTAAGAATGGCGATTTCGAATTAGATTATAGCACTGATACGACATATAATCCATTTGGATGGACTTTTACCCACGATCCGGTTGATTACATCGACGGAACTCTAATTGAAACAGCTACAGACGCAACTGATTCTTCTGCGGGAAGCATTGCTTTGTTTGAAAATAAAGTAGTTAGTGGTCCATCTGGAGGCGAACGAGTTGCAAGCGGCAGTTATTCCTATAAGTGGGGTTCAAATCTTAATACTTTAACAACTGGCATCATGGGATGCCATGATTATGCGGGAGTACTATATTCCAATGTTTTTACGGTTCCAAATGTTACGGGAGGTGGCCTGGAACTAAACATTTTCCGCAACATTAGAACGTACAGGTTCGAACATAATGACGTAGCAAGACCGATTGATACTGATGGATATTTCATAAGACTAAGCAAAGCATCGTCTTATGGATCCGATCCTGACGATCATGTAGTAGTCGATGGTGGCAACGGATACAAGGAAATATATGGGGGATACGCGACCGCTGAATTAGTAGAACAAGGGCAAAGTGGCAAATTTAAACTTACATGGTATAATGACGAATTATTAGAAAAACATTATCATGATATTGTCACTAAAGATACTGATTCTACCTCAATAAATGATGGGCAATTAACTGGATATATCGATGGTTATAGTTTAACCGAGTTCATGGGACAAGAGGTATTCCTTGAAATAGGAGTATGGGGCGATGAGAGGGCGGACTATAACGTACAAGATGATGGCAAGTATAACAAGGCAGCATTTTTCAACATTGACGACATCAGATTTAACTATTGGCTGGAAACAGATATAAATGAAGTCCAACGACAGCAATCTGAAGTCACCATTGTAACGACGGATGTGGATGGTCGACTCGTTCCAAATGCAGAAGTATTCTTTGTCAATGACACTTCGGGAGAAGTCAAAAAAACAGGATTCACCGGCCCACTAAACGCGTCAAAAACCTTTTCATTAAGCAACGGCGTTTATAACATAACGGTTAATTATTCTTTAAGCAGCAACTTGAAAGAAGTTGTATACAATAGTAGTACATTTAACGAAATAACTTATTATTTTATTGGTGGGGCATATTCGTACGTATTAAGACTTAATTTAACGACTATAGATTTTGAAATAGCAGACACGGACGGAAATCCGTTAACACTTGGATATGTTAACGTGAGTTATTATAAAGGAAGCGACGTCTTAAAGAAATTAAATCTTGATTCCTCTTACGGAACCGCTTCATTTTGCTGGTTAAATCGGTCTAGTTATTATTACGAGGTGTATTACGACAACGACGATTATGCTAAATACAAGAATCCGACTTCTTTAGTAAACGGAACTTATACTCATACATCGATTTTTGATAAAACTCAAAGGTCTTATAGCAATATTCTTTGGGTAAATCAAACCAATACTTATAACCCAGCACTTAATCAATACCATGTTGATGAGGAATCGTATGCCAATGGGTCTTTATTAGGCCCATGTAACAAGAAAATAATTAACGCCACGATTTCGCTTACCGATATGGGTGTTTCGCTCAACTACGTAAAAGTCTATTATATTGACAGGGATGGTAATTATGGAATAGATAATTTGATTTATTCAAAAACCGATTATTCAAGTCAAAACTCAGACACGGTTGTTATCGATGTGAAAAACCCGCAAACGCCATGCGATAATCTAGAAAGCGATGGATGCGAAGTTTACGGGTTCTGGATTGACATTGAGGGAACTAACCAGACGGGTGTACGGTGTGACGGTATCATCGAAATAAATACTACAGAAACAATTAACATCTATAATAGAACGGCGTTAGCTAAATTAAATATAAGATTCGTAAGAAATTTGACGAACGAAATACAACCCGTGCTTTTACAATATATTTACGTGAATTATACAGATGAATATGACTATATCGCCAAACTCTATACAAAGGCAGATAAAGACGGTTACGCTACTGGTGTTGTAAATACTGAAATACCATTCTGGTACTTGAAAGACAAGGATTACAACTTTACAATAAGATATTATAATGAACAAAAGGACTTCAACATTTCCACTTCAACAGAATCTGATTATTGGAATTATTGGGGACTGGCGGAACAAGAACAAATAATAAGGCTCAATAATAGCGCTACAATTTATTTTAACCTTCACCTTGCGGCAGACGATCCATTAGAAAATGCAACATCTAGATTAGAGACAATATACTCGGTTAGTTCTGTAGTATGGGGTCAAAGCATTAGGTTAGAAGTTAATTATTCGTATTCCATAGATAACGGTGAAACATGGATCCCTTTAGATGATCCTGAAGAGATTACTTGTTCTGTAATAAGATTGAGTGATCAGCAAGATATGTTCACAGAAGACATGATAGAAGGAAATGGAGATGGAAATTTTACAGTAACCATTAATTCAGGCAGATTATTTGCTGGAAGTGATGGAGTGTATTATTATCTTGATATAAATGTCGTTCACGGATATGGAGTTCCAGAATTTTCCCAAGTATCTGTATTTGTGGATTCCGTATCAACCGCCATAAGCTCACACACATATAGCCCTACAAGCATTTCTGCCACATCGAAAACAGCATTTTCACAGTATTATGACGAGTTAATCAATATAACCATTAAATATTGCAGATCCGATACAGATGCTTTATTAGGAGATGCTTCTCTCAATCATACGTGGCTTTCTAGCGAAAAAGTAATAAACGAAGATCCAATTAACGACGATTATTTCACCTTTACAATCAATACATCGCAAGTTGCAAGTATTGGTATAGAGATAATTCAAATTACCGCTGAACTTGACAATTATTCGTCAAAAAGTCTTACAATTACTCTCGAAATCCTTGTAAGACCCACGTCCATTAATGGAACAGCAATTTTATTGCATAACTCAACGAGTATATGGGTTAACGATTCTTTTGTATATATATATCGATATGTTGATACATTAATACCTTCAAAAATAGGAGAAGCTGTTGAAGCAAAGTTCTATTGGTATAAACTGGATAACCAGGGAAATCCTATTGGCGATCCAAGTCCCGAAACTGACATGGTTAAGACGTCAAAAGACGATTATAGACTAGACTTTAAAACTGAAGATAAGCAAGTTGGAGATTACGCGATTTTTATTACCCTGCAAAAAAGTAATTTTGAGGCTAGAAATGCTTTTATTGATCTAAGAATTAGGTTAAGACAGTTTACATTAAGCTTAGACTCAAAGAATAATCAGACCACGAAAATAAGTGTCATTAAAGGTTATGCCATCGTAATGGAACTCACTTTAAATCGTGTCTTAGACCCGACTAGTTCTTCTTCTGATAAATCAATTACAACACAAGCATCTGCTCCTTTAACTGGCGCCAAAGTAACATTAACTATAAATGAATTCGCAAATAAAACCTTTAAATTTACTGAAATTGGAAGCGGACTCTACAGATTAATACTAAATACCTCAGATCCATCTTATGAAGCGTTTTTTGCATCTCAAACTCTTACTGGAATCATTACGATAGAAAAGGAAAATTACGTTACTCAAACAATAGATATCACGATCGTCGTCGGAATGGACGAATTAATACCAGGATTTCCAACATTTTATTTGCTCCTACTTATAATCGCAATCGGCACAATTGTGGGAAGTTTGACAACATATAGGTATGTTCAAATAAGGTCCGTTCCAAAATTTGTCAGGAGAGTTAAACACATGAAGGAAGCCGTCAAAAAGAAGCACGTCATTCCTGGATCTCTAATATATCCTTCTAAAGATGTTTTTTACGTGAAACAGTTTAGAAATAAATGGAACATGTTAGGTTTGTCTTTGGATAAAATAATGGGCGTCGGATTAAAAAAAGAGAGTAAATTAAAAGAGCTCAAGCAGAAATTAAAAACGCTTGATAAGGGTGATGCGTAATGCCAGTAGGAATTGTTATCATGAAATGGGATGAAAGAGTGGGCACAGAAATAGTAGCCAAATATCCGCGCGAAATTGTTATTACGGATAAAACATTGATGCAAGTTTATAGCACGCATGAATACAGTGGCGATACGGGGATGATCAGTATGATGGTTGGAGCCTTAAATATTGCCTCCTATTATACTGGGGAAGAACAAGGCCTATACATGATCTTACTCTTAAATTTAGACGATGATCCCGATTCATACGAAGGAGGTTTGGCAGATTTCGCTCAAATAATTCTACAAAACCTTGATGATAGAAACTACGTAAACATGATTCCTTCGCTCTTCCAAAGATTATCCGTGTATCCAACATTTAACGACGAACAACTACTCATGATAACTTACGAAGATGAAATTAAAAGGATGATAATTAACCGTCTTAGAGAAGAAGGAGTAGTTTCTAAATCGGAATTGATGGTTTGGTTGAAAGATAAATATCAAGAAGGATTCGTGGATACAGAAGGTGTGGTAACAGATCTTATTAAACGTGAAATAATAAAAGGAGCATCAATAAAAGGAATGGTTTCAGAATCCGTTTTTCTCACTTACGATATTTTAATAACAAGAATACCACCCACCAAGATTTTAAAGAATCCCGCTGAACGAGGTCTACCCGCAGAATTAGTGGAGGATTATAAAGCGGAAGTAAAAAAGTTTTTTCAGACTTATCGCCCATCGGAAGATGATAATCTCAGTATTATTAAAAGCCTAATTAATCCACAAGTTTATGAGACGATACGCTTACTAAGAATGTCAATTGTTACTAGAAATGAACTTGAAAAATTGAAAAAAAAGGGTGTCGATGATATTGATGACGTGTTAAAAGAACTTTGGGATAATGAAATGATTCAAGTGCTACGTGATGACCGAGATAACGAATATTTTGCCTTACTATCAAATTTCTTTATAGGACTGACTTTTCCAAAGTATATTTTAAGTGTTCTTAAAGAGGAGTACGAGCAAAAATCCAAGTCTAACCCGGTTTTGTTGGAATATTTCAATGTGCTTGAAGACACCTATCTTGACATGAAAGCAAGAGAAAAAGAAGAGAAGGCTGCTAGAGAAGGAGCTGCTGTAAAAATAGCCGAAGGTGTAAGATCAAAATTAAAAACTTCAATGTTAAAAAGAAGTAAAATGGCTGAAGAAAAAGCAGTTGAAAGAATAGAAAAAGCAAAAGAAAATGCTGTTAAGGCTGAAGAAAATGCTAAGGAAAAAGCTGCCTGGGCGCTGGAAAGATCAAAGAAAAAAGCGGCTAAAGCCGAAGAGAAGGCAAGAATAGTTGCGACAAAAGCAAAAATAAAAGCTAAATTAATAGCAGTAAAAGCAGAACAAAAAGCAAAGAAAAAAACCGAAATGATAAAGAAAGCTCAAGAGAAAGCATACATGGCAAAAGTAAGAGTTCAGACGCAAAAAGAAAAAATGAAAGCAGAAGAAATAAAATCAAGTGAAACGGCCGAAAAAAGAGCGGAAGCAAGAGAAGATAAAGCTGAATTAGATGAAGAAAACGCAAGAGCTAAAGCAGCAAGAGCAGAAGAACAAGCAATCGAAAAAGAAAAAATGAAAGCGGAAAAAGCAGAAGAAAAAGCAAGAGGAAAGGCAGCAAGAGCGGAAGAAAAAGCCAAGGAAAAGGTTGAAAAAGAAAAAGCGACAATAATTGCAGCAGAAACAAGAGCAAAGGAAAAAGCAGCAAGAGCGGAAGAAAAAGCAAGAAAAAAGGTTGAAGAAGAAAAAGCTAATAAAATTGCAGCAGAAGAAAAAGCAAGAGAAAAGGCAGCAAGAGCGGAAGCAAGAGCCAAGGAAAATGCTGAAAAAGAAAAAGCTAAAAAGATTGCAGCAGAAGAACAAGCAAGAGAAAAGGCAGCAAGAGCGGAAGAAAAAGCCAAGGAGAAGGCTGAAAGAGAAAAAGAATCATGAAGAATTAATAACTTCTTTTTATAATACTTTTTTTTAATAATTAATAATTTTTTTTTTAATATTATGTTCATGGATTAACATGCTTTATTACGGATTATTTAGGTAAAAAAAAAGAAGTAAAATAAACTCCTTACAACTCCTTAATAGTTTAATGTGATTATCCTATTTTGAAAATCTTAATTTAATATTTGATTTGATTTGATTTGTTTAGAAAAATTGTTTTGATAATAAATCAATATAAAGGTAAAAAACATGAAGCTTTCTTTAAACAATATTTCATCTATTTAACCCATTCAGACTTGTCGTAGTAATTCACAATAAAATCAAAGCTTTTAACGATCTTGCCCTTGCAAGATTATTTAATAGCGTTGGAATTATAAGAAGTCATGTTTTAGAAATTAGCCATAATAGTAATAGAAATGTGGACAAATTTGAAGAGCTTATCTTCATTGCTTACAGAATTCAAAGATTAACACGATCTCTATATACTAATTTATACTCTACGTCCACGATGCCCGCCCTTTCGCCGACAATGGTCATGTGACTTAGGTGTGACTTCTTCTATCCTTCCTACATTCAATCCTGACCTAGCTAATGCTCTTATGCAAGCTTGAGCGCCGGGACCGGGAGTTTGTGATTTATTCCCCCCGGGGGCTCTTACCTTGATGTGAATTCCTTTAATACCCTTGTCTTTAAGATCGTTCGCAACCCTGAAGCCGCATTGCATGGCTGCATACGGGCTGTTTTCATCTCGACTAGCCCTTACAACCATCCCTGCGGTGCATTTAGCTAATGTTTCTGCACCTGATAGGTCTGTGGCAGTTACTAGAGTATTATTATAAGAGCTGAAAATATGAACAATTGCCCAATGATTAGGTCCACTTTTTGTGCTCATTTATTTTCCACCATTTCAATAATTTTTTTTTTTTTTTAGATTAATAATCATTTAAAAGATTTTAATTAGCTATCCCCTATGAGAATTTTTATTTTTTTCCTGCTAAAGGACTATTCGCTGCAAAGACAATTATATCTTCTTCTGCCCTTTTTACGAGATAGGATGGGGCGTTAATTTTTTTTTCACCTATCGCTATATGTCCATGTGTAATAAATTGTCTTGCTTGATGTATGGTACTTGCAAGTCCTTTTTCGTATACTAATGTCTGTAATCTCCTATTTAAAACATCGTCCACCGTTAAAAGTAGTACATCTTCAAACTCTGCTCCTGAACCAATAATTCCTAATCTATTCAATTTCCGTATTAAAGTTTGTTGAACATCAACGGCCTTTTCCTTAGTTAATGTTCTGGAAAATCGAGCGATTCTCCTCCAATTTCTTAGAAGCGTGCGTGATTTCCAGAATTCTCGTTTATTTCTTAAACCGTACTTGCCTAAGAATTCGAGTTCCTCCAAAATTCTTTCTTTTTGGAAAGGATGTTTAGGTTTTTTGTATTTCTTTTTCAGTCTTCTTGGATCTCCCATTTTAAGCACCTCTTTCACTAGTTCTTCTACGACGCATGACACCAACGACTAATCCGTGTCGTCCAGTGCTCTTAGTTCTTTGACCTCTTACTTTTAATTTCAAGTGGTGTCTGATTCCTTTATAACTCTTAATTTTTTTCATCCTATCAATGTCCCTTTTAACCGAAATTTCGAGGTGATTACCGATTAAATGAAGGTCTTCACCAGTTCGAATGTCCTTAGGTCTATTAACCATCCAACGAGGGATTCCATTATCAATGGGATTTAATATGATTTCTTCTATTCTATTTAAATTTTTCTCGGAAATTGCACCAATTCTCAAATTAGGATCAATCCCAGCTAACTTGACGATGGCTTGAGAAAGTCTTTTTCCTATGCCCTTAATTTGAGTTAATCCGTATTCGCACTTTGAATTTCCATCAATTTGACTTCTAAGTTTTCTAAAAAATATTTTTTCTCGGAAATTTTTTGGTCTTACAGCAGAACTCATTTAAACACTATCAAAATTGTGTATTATAAATTAGATAAAATTAATCTAAAAAATAATGTAGATTTTAATAATTTTTTGGTTTTGACGGAGAAATGGAAATAAGGCAAGATAAAATTACAAATAAATTACAAATAACAAAACTCAATAAAAGGGAACTCTCTTATTTTTTTTTATTTTTTCAGAAATGTATTTTTTACAATTATTTCTTTTTGATGTTGCAATTTTTTGGAGCATTGATAAGCCAGGTTTTACATCGCTAATTCGTTTTGACTCAATTAAATCGCTTGAGATTAAGTCTTCGTAAATTTTTTTACCTTTTTCCGTTCTGATAATTACTGTATTCCAACCTGCTGGTGACCCAATAGAACCAATCGAAATATCAGCAGATTCAGATGTAAGATCGTAACACATTTCACAATCTTCTCTTGCCAAGTTACTAATTTCTTTAATAGATATATTTAATTCTCCGTCATCATTGGTATGAATGAAAAATTTACCTTTATTTATGTCCATTTTTTTAACATTTTTAACATCCACATTCAATTTCTTGCATATTTCCAATAGACCCATGTATGGAAAAGATTCCATGCAAAAAATTCCAATTCTAAGTTCGATGTTTATCAACGAAGGAACATTGATGGCGTATATTTCAGATTTTAATAACGCTTGCATCATGCATGGCACACCAACTATCGCCAATCTTTTCCCATAAAGCTCTTTTTGGTTTAAAAGTTTAAGAGTAGGATTATTGACGTATTTAGTCCCTGTAGTCAAGAGGATGTCCTCTTTATTTTTAATTAATAACGGTTCTGGACGCCATCGAGTAGTGCTCATTTTAGCACCTAAAGCGTAATCTATTTTATTTTTTTCGAAAAGATAATGAAGACAAGTACTTGACATGCCTCCATCTTGGCACTGGCTTGAAATTTCATCAATTTTTGTTCTAGCGGAATATATTTCCAAATAATGCCCAATATTAGAATATTCCTTTAGTTCAGAAGTGTTTTCTTGAGTCATATTTAATAGTTTTTCGGGCAGGAATGTCCTGGGGCAGACGAAATAGCACATTCCACAGCGAATACACTTTTCTTCATCAATTTTCCCAAATCCATTGTAAACATTAAGACAATTAACAGGGCAAACACCAGCACATAAACCGCAACCCGAACAATTTTTTGAATCGTAAATAACTTTAACTGGCTCAAAAATACTTTTTTGAGTAGACGAATCTTGATTAGTAATAGTTATTTTGATGTCATTTAAAATTGAACCATGAATGTTTTCATCATGACCTTCATTATTATTACATGAATCTTCTATTTCAATAAGTTTTTCAGCCTTTAACAATTCTAATAAGCTTAAAGCCTTACTAACTTTAATTGAGTTCTTTTCTGAAAATTTTCTAACAATATCAAGATTATTCAATTGATTCAGCTTTAAATATTCGTAGAAAGACACTTTTAACCGTTCTTCTTTAAAAACTTTAAAGAAAATTTCATGATATTGAGATTCATCGTATACGCCCGCTTCTAATATTTCCTTTTTAGCGTCAATTAAAACTCTAATCCTATATGAATCTAAAGTTGTTGCTACATTTTTTAAAAAATCTCTCGAAAACTTTCCTTCAAAACTCATATCAATTTAGTTTATTAAATTATTTTTAAATTTTGTGTAATCCCGAAAACTCTCACAAGAGTTTGTCACATTTCCAACTAATATTTACTTGAAAAGATCATTCAATTTCGGATTAAATTTTTGGTAGAGGAGGGAGTGCTTTGATTTTTTTTGTAATATCTTTTATAGAAGCCAAAAATTTTTCTACTTCTGCTGCGCTACAAAAGTATTGTTGAATTCTATCTTCTGAAATTCCTAAATGGTTGAATATCTTCTTTAAGAACAATACATGCTCGTACGTATTCATGTTACCCATGCCAAACTCACATTCTCCTTCTTTTCACGAAATAATTGCCACGCCATCGGCCCCGTTTAAGAAGCATTCCATGATTAAATGAATCCCTATCCTGCCCGTGCATCGAACTCTTATAAGATGAAAACCCGTAGAGTAAGATTTTCTAGTAGTTCCTGTTAAATCAGCTACGGAATATCCTCATTTTTCACATCCAAAAGCAATTATTTTTCTTTGTTTTTCAATATTTATCTCGCTCGTTAATTTCACCTCTAGTTTTTTTATTCGTTAACAATTTTTTGCGCTTGCTGAATGAATAAATCTTCAAATTTCCCAATTCCTTTAATTTCTTCAACAATTTGCTTGTTTCTGTAATATTTTAAATCAATTGCTCTTGCTGGACAAGAAGTAATGCACGCCCCACATCCTTTGCATTTCAATTCGACTACAACGGCAATTTCGACGTCGTTTACTTTTATGGCTTCATAATTACAAATTTTTTCGCATCTCCGACAACCCACACATTGATATTCATTTACTTCTGCTATGATTAACTCTTGATATATTGTATCATTAGATAATAATATTGACGCTTTACTAGCCGCCGCTAGAGCTGTTGATACAGAATAGGGAATATTTTTGGGTCCTGCAGCATATCCACAAATATAAATCCCCATATTTTTTGTTTCTTGAGGCTTTAAACATCCATGAATTTCAGAGAGAAAACCATTCGGGTCTTTTTCAAGACCAATTATATCGATTATTTCTTCAGTCCCCTTAGATGGCGTTATCCCCGTTGATAATACAATTAAATCAAAATCACTATAAGTTATTTCGTCTAACATCGTATTATCGTAATATAATCGCATCACGCCGTCTTTATTCATTTTAATATCTCCTGGCTTTCCTTTTACGAACATTATATTGGTTTCTCTAATTTTTCTGTAATATTCTTCACTATTCTTATCTGTAGTTCGAATGTCAATGTAAAAAATAACTATATCCATTTCATGATACTCTTGTTTTAGTAATTGCGCATTTTTTAATGCCACACTACAGCATACTCCAGAACAGTACGGAATACCTCTCAAAGATCTCGAACCAACACATTGTATCATGGCCACCCTTTTAGGTCTTTTTCCGTCTGAGATTCTGTAAGCATGTCCCTCAGTTGGACCAATCGGACTTAACATTCTTTCTAGTTCTATTTGAGTTATTACATCTGGATACAAACCGTACTTATATTCATTGCTGTTAATGATAGGATACTCGTCCCAACCAGTTGCTACAATTACAGAACCAACTTTTATATTGATATATTCAGGTTCTTGTTCAAAATTAACAGCTTCAGCTGGACAACTTCTTTGACAATTCTTGCAATCTATGCAGACACTTCTATCTATTATCGCCAACTTAGGTACTGCTTGAGGGAATGGTATGTAAATTGCTTTTCTTTCACCCAACCCCCTGTCGAACTCATTTGGCACGTTTATTGGACATTTAAGAGTACATAATCCACATCCCGTGCATTTACTTTCATCAATATAACGCGGATTTTTTTTAATATTGACATCGTAATTTCCAGTAATCCCACTAAATTTTATGACTTCGCTATTCGCAAGTAAAGTTATATTAGGGTGTTTAGAAGCATTTACCATTATAGGGGCTAAAACTCATATACCACAATCGTCGGTTGGAAATATTCTATCAAGCTGAGCCATTTTTCCGCCAATTGTTGCTTGTTTTTCGACAAGATACACGCGGATTCCTTGGTTAGCCAAATCCAACGCAGCGTTCATTCCAGCTATTCCAGCACCTATAACCAAAGCCGCTTTTGTTATTGAAATTTCTTTACGGGGGATAGATTCTAGTTCACGCGCCCGGTTTACTCCACCATTTATTAATCTCATTCCCTTCTCCGTGGCCCGCTGTTTCTCTCCAGAATGAACAAAAGAGCAATGTTCTCGTAAATTAACCATTTGAAAATAGTAGGGGTTCAATCCTGCTTCAGCTAAAACTGCTCTATAAGTGGGCTCGTGAATTTTTGGAGTACACGCTGCAACTACAATTCGATTTAAATCTAATTCTAGAATGTCCTTTTTGATAATTTCCTGTCCTGGATCGCTACAAGTAAAGTTATTACATCTTGCTATGATAACATTTGGTAAGGTTTCAGCAAATTCTTTTAAAGCGTCGCAATCAACAGTAGCACCAATATTTACACCTCATCTACATATATAAACGCCTATTCTAACATTGGTCTGATTATCAGACATTTTACTTTTCCTTCTTGGTCCACTCCGTAAATATATTTTAATTTTAATAATTATTTTTGTTTCTTAATTATTCTTTAAAATTCTATTTGGTTTAAGAAATAAAAGACAAAATTTTAATTTTATTTAAATAAAATTAAATTTTTAATTTCATTAGATTTTTTTGTGCCAGAGTTAGAAGAGAAGAAAATAGAATTCGCTAACATCTTCATGAAAGAAGAAGGTTTAAAGGGAAAAGCCACGAGAATTAAAATCGTAAAAATATTAGAAACCGTTGGGTTTTCAAAAGAAAAAATAAAAACAGCTTTATTACGTTCGACAATTAATAACAGAATTCAGCATGATTAAATTAATTAAATTAAAGTACTATTTTTAATTATTTTCTAAAAAAAATTTTAATAAATAATAAGAAAAAAAAGTTCAATTAATTGGAGAGAAAATTTAAATTGCTTGATATAGAACTTTTTCGAACGAATGTAGATGAGATAATTAAATCAGAAAGAAATAGGTTTAAAGATACAACGAACGTTGAAAAAGTATTAGAATACGATAAAAAATGGCGTGATGCATTAGGAAAATTACAGGAATTGCAACGAAAGCGAAACGAAATATCAACTCAAATTGGTAAATTTAAAAAGGCAAAACTGGAAGCCAAAGCGAAAGAAGCTATAAAAGCTTCAAAGGAGATCAAGGCTCAAATTGAGGAATTTGATGAAAAGAAATCAGAGTTCTTTGAAAAAAGAGAAAAATACAGATATATTGTGGGAAATATATTACATGAATCAGTTCCCACGGCAGAAAATGAAGAAGGTAACGAAATTGTAAGAGAAGTAGGAAAATTGCCAACGTTTAATTTCAAGCCTTCATCCCACGTCGAGTTAATTGAAACAATTGGTGGCGCAGACACTAAAAAAGCTTCAGAAGTAGTAGGATCAAGGTTCTATTACCTTAAAGGAGATCTTGTAATACTCAACTTGGCTCTATTGAGATTTGCTTTAGATAAACTAATTATTAAGAATTTTATCCCAATATGGACCCCTTTTTTTGTTAAGCACGAGATTATTAAAGCAGCCGCAGAACTAGCAGATTTTGAGGACATGCTCTATAAAATTAAGGACGAAGATTTATACATGATAGCTACTTCCGAACAGAGCATTGCAGCATATCACTACAACGAAATAATTGAATCAGAAAGATTACCCTTGAAATACGCAGGTGTTTCATCGTGCTTCAGGAGAGAAGCCGGATCACATGGCAAGGATACTCTAGGTATTTTTCGAATACACCAATTTGAAAAGGTAGAACAATTTATTTTTTGTAATCCTGAGGATTCGTGGAAATTTCACGAAGAACTGATTTTAAATGCAGAAGAGCTCTATCAAGAATTAGAACTGCCGTATAGAATCGTCAGTATAGCTTCAGGAGAGCTTAATGATAACGCCGCAAAAAAATACGACTTGGAAGCTTGGTTTCCTGCGTCTAAAACTTATCGTGAATTAGTATCGTGTAGTAACTGCTTGGATTATCAAGCGAGAAAATTAAAAATTAGAATGGGAAAAGTAGGGTCAAATCAAGCAAAAGAGATTCTACACACCCTAAATTCTACAGCAATCGCCACAGAACGTACGATAACTTGTATACTAGAGAATTATCAAAACGAAGACGGTTCAATAACAATTCCCAAGGCTCTTCATAAATATTTTCCAGGAAGGAAAAAAATAATCATGTCCATTAAATAAAATTAATTAAATAACGAGGAAAACGATGGTAGAGGTAGAATTAGAAAATATCGAAGATTTTATAAGAAAAAGAATTGACGAGCAATTTTCTAAAATAAAAAAACTCACTAAAAAACTAATAGCCAACATTAGAAATAATTTAATTTCAATTAAAGTATGCGTGGATCATTTTCAAGAAGCAAAAGAAAAAATAGACCAAAAGTCTGTAAGGTCCTTGCAACTTTTTTCGGATCGTATCAAAAAAGATATTGATGAAATTAATATACCAGAAGAGGTGTTTCTATATAGTAATCTGAATGATTTAATAAATTCAATCAAAAAATTATTCACATCCATAAACGAAATTGCGAGAAAATCTTTACCCAAATTTCAAAAAGAAGTGCAAAGCGAAATTAAGGAGTTAAATTACCTCACGCGCAAACTCGGAAAAAAACAGGTGATTTTAGATCAATTCATGAGAAAAAAATATTCTGAAGTTAAAACTGCTGAAGATCTGTTAAAAAAAATTCCCAAATTCTTCACTCTTAAAGAAAACATCGAAAATGTTAAAGTAGAGTTAGACAAATTCGAAGACGAATACGATAAAAGAAATGAAACTTTAGACGATTTAAAACAAAAATTAATAGAACTTGAAAATCACGAACTGTTTAAAAAAATTGAAGTAGAACGAGATAGATTATTTAAATTAAGGTTAAAAATAAGTGACCAATTAGGTTTTAAAAAAGCCCTAAAAAAATTGAAGGTCGATCTTGAGAAAGGAACAATTCACATTTCTAATTTTGATCAAAATTATTTAAAAGATTTTCTGAAAAATCCAATTGGAATACTTTCAAAAGAAAGAAAGGATTTACCTGATTTTTCAAGTCTTTTAATCAAATTAAGGAGAACCTTAGAGGAAAACAAGTTAAATCTAAAAAAAGATAAAAAAGATAAAACAATTGAGCAGATTAATCTTATTTTCGACGAAAAAGAATTACATGAAGATATTGAAAAATTAAAAATAAATGATACGAGCATTAAAGAATTTGAAGATAAAATTAAGGAAGCAGGTTTGGCAAAAAAACTCGAAGATATCAAAAACAAAATTTCCTTAAATACCATTAAATTCGAAAATGTTCGAAATGACCTTGAGAGGAAAAATAAAATTTTTACGCAATATTTGAACGCATTAAAAAAAGACCGAGAAAACTTTCAAAACCAAATACTAGACGTCCTCTTAAAAGTAGTTAAAATTAACATCTCATTTTCTTTTTGAATTTAATCAATTATTTTCTTTATTACAAATTCCCTGTTGTTTGTTGGGGTTCTTTTCTGTAAAGAAAATTTCAAATTTTTTTTTAAAAAATTAAAAGTATTAGTATGCGTCAGATTGAATATCTTTAAGTATTCATGCGCCAAAATTATATCTTGTCTAATGTCTACATCAAAACCTGCTTTAAAAGAATCGTAAATTGAAATTTTTATTCCATTTTTTTTTGCGTTATTATAGAGGGCGATAAAAGAAGGCACATTCGGGTCTGAAAAACTAGAAGGAATGATTTCTGGCGGTTTCCGACCAAGTATAGAGATACCCCCAGACCGCATGGCAGGACAAACAACTACTTGGCTTTTTTTCATTAACGAATCTATATCGTAAAAATTCTTTGCCGTAATTAATATTAAATCTAAAAATGCCACGACCGTTTCTCGAGCGTTAAATTTTTCTATTGCTATGTGATTAAGATCTTTTATAACATCATCAAAAGGACCTTGAGGTCGTGTAATTTCTTCCTTAATTCCGATTAAACCGTAGTCACCTGCAAGTTCTAAGATCTCTGAGCTATTACAGTAAACAATTTTCTCTTTAAAACATTTGACCTCTGTTAATGTTCTTGCTAAATCTTTAAACATCGCTATGGTCAAATCTTTAAGCTGTTCCTTTGAAAAACAATCGCTTAAACGAGATTTTGATCTAGATAACGGTGCTATGGGCAATATGAGAATTTTTCCCTCGTTGAGGGAATTAATTGATGACATTTTTTATCGTGCCTTCTTCATTCAATAAATCATTTTTTAAAAATTAAATTGTAAAAGGAGCATGAATCTTACTTTTAACTAATTAACAATATTTTAAAAATATTTAAAAAAATTATGTAAATTTCTTTTATAAAATACAAGGTTTTTTATATAACATTGATAAAGATTTAACATTTTCATGATGATTTATAATGACCACAGAAAAAAAATGGCAATGCCTTAAATGTGGTAGATCTTTCTCCAAGAAAAATCAATGGCATTATGGACGTTCCCGAATCAAATCGAGCAGTTTTCTGTGAATTAGGAATCCACTTGCTTTAGTTAGTGGTAGTTTAACATGGATCTTAAGTGATATTATTTAGTATTTTTATTGCTAACATTTCAAACGCTTCTACCACGTTTTCGTTAAGTTTCGCAGATGTTTCAATGTATTCTACTCCAAACTCAGCTGCTTTTTCTTTCGCTTCCTTGGTTGACACTTCTTTTTTATTTATTTCATCGCTTTTATTACCTACAATTATAAAAGGCACATCTCCGCTTAATTCTTTTAATTTAGAAATCCAAAAATCCAAATCTTCAAAAGACTTTCTATTTACTATGTCAAAAACAATAATGGCACCATAAGCTTGATCGAAATAATACTCATTGGCAAATAATTTATCTTTTTGGCCCCCCAAATCCCAGAAATAAAGCTTAAACTCTTTATTCTTGAGTTTTTCGATGAGTTCCGGGTTTTTATTGTCCAACTTGTTGAGGATTCTATGTAGATCAATTTCCTTAATAAGGAAGTTTGCGCCTATCGTTTGCTGGTATTTCTCATGAAATTCATTATTTACATAAACGCTAAGGATGCTGGTCTTCCCAGAATTCGCATTACCTAATAATATGCCCTTTGCTCGGTAACTCATTAATTATACCCTTAGGAATTTTTATTAAATAAATATATTAATCACAAGAATTTAAACTTATTTTATACTATTTAGTATCTAGATTACTTTTTAATTAATTAAACGGGTTTTGATTGAATGGGGTGTTTCTTTGTAGTTAAAGCAATTTGCTTGCATTCGCTCGAAATAAAGTGCCTAAACAAGTGTTGATAACCGATTATTTGTTTTGGCCTTCCATTTTCAAGCCATAACCCTGAAGTATATTCTGGAGCTTCTTTTACTTGATCTAAAGTAGTTAATAGAAAATCGTTGTCAGATATCAACAAACCGAACGGAATGACGCTATCACCTTCAATTGAATGAACATTGACTTCCACTTTTAATAATCTTTTAATGTCTTCTCTTAATTTTTCAAAAAATTTTAGCGCAATTATTACTTGTAATGTATTTGACGCAAATTTCTTGTTCCAAAGCTCTTTGAATATCCATTCGTGTGAGCCAAGTTCTTCCATTAAAAGATCAGGAGTAATGATGAAAAAAATTCTTTTATCTGCCGAACTAATCAATTCCTTAATCTTTTTCCGAATTTTTTCCCTCCGATGGATGCTCCAGACTCTTGGTTCTGTTTCTTCTTTATTAATTTCCAATTCTCGTATTGATTTTTCAATTATTAAGGTCTCTTCTATTTTTTCTTTATATGATTCGCGAATTGTTTTAAAGATTTTCTCAATTGGAATGACTTGATAATTTGCGCCTCGTTTTACGGGTTCCTTTTGAATAAAGGCTTTTTCAATTAATCTGTTTAATGAATCGTAGACTCTTGCGCGATCCACATTTGAATATCTTGCTATATTAGCGGGACTTAGAATTTTATATTTGCATAGCGTTAATAATACTTTTGAGTCGTTCTTCGTAAAACCTAAGCCTCGTAGAGCCTTTTCAATTTCAAATTCTGATAGTATCTTATCGTTTGTTCTTAAAATTAAGAATCAAATCCCATTTTTTCTAATATTAATAAATAGATCTTTAATGTTGTATTTTAATTTTTATTTTTGCTAAAAAAAAGATTGGTTTTAATGATCATCATGATAACTTGATTCATTTCACCATTTAAAAGTAAATAGGTCGTTTTGCATTGAAAATTGTTAAGAATCTCAGATATGTGGTGTTAATTTTCCCTCAAAACTTCACGACATTGATCTTTCAAACTTAATTCAATAAGGAAAGAATGATTTTCAAATGAATAGTTGAAAATTGAGTATATTTTAGGAACATCAAAAATTAGAAATGAATCGCATTATTAGCATTTATATTCGAAAAAAAGTAATGAAAAGCATGGTACTGTAAAACATTTTATTTCAAAAATTTATTCAACTAATTTAATAAACCTTTAAAAATTAAATTTTTAGGGTTTTGGCTTGGTTTTACCTAAATTCTTGATTCAACATGAATTCTTTAAAATTCTTTATTTAATTGTTAATAAAGGAAAAAATTAATCACGTAAAAAATTCTTAATCTTACCAATTAAAACTTAAAATTTTGTTTTGTCGGAGATTCAAAATGAATAATTGACAATTGAAACTAGTCTCGATTACGGTAAAAAAAATTTACTTGCATTCCTAAAAGTACTAAACCGAAACATAACATTTATATAAAAGAAATGTGTAGTTATACTTAGAAACAAATTTAAAAACAAAATATTTTAAAATAATTTAGTGGAGGAAAATAATTATGGCTAAAAAGAAAGCACCCGCGAAAAAAAGTGAAAGTTATATTGCTAAAGCTCCAATTAGAAGATTAATGAAAAAGGAAGGCGCTGACCTCATAGCTGCCGAAGCTCTTGATAAGTTGATCGGATTTCTCGAGTCTAGCGCAGCGAAAGCAACCTCAGAAGCAATAAAGATATGCAAAGCGGATAAGCGCAAGCGTGTAACGGCTGTGGATATTCGAAACGCTACTAGGTAAATTGGGAAGCGATTATCTTAACAAATCTTTATTTTTTTTTATTTTAAAAATTTTTCTTTTAATTTCTTAATATTATTATATTAATGCTTTTTATTACACCAAGTAGAAAAATATTTTTGGTTTCCTAATTGGACTTCAAAATCTTAAAACAGGAGAAGGTTTAAAAATTTAAAGAATCTTATTATTGGAGCGTGATAGTCTATGGTAGTATCCTTATTTTTAAATTTAAACCCATAATATTTCTTTGAGTATTTTCTCATCTCGTTCAATATCTTGTTAATATTCTCTTGATTTATATCAAATTTCTTACCTAAAACCTGAATAGTAGCTCCACCTACAATATATTTATCTACAATATATATAGTCGGTATTTTTAGTTCTGTTTTTAAATCTACCTCAAGTCTCGTCTCTCTACTTGTGCTTTTTGAAACGATATATCCTTTAATTTTTTCATCTGTTGTATGCCCCATAACTACTCCAATTTTTATTAAATGTTTTTTTTGAGTTGACAAAAATGGAAGATGAGCTTCGAAAAATGGTTTATCTACCTTATCTCTTTTATCAGGAAGGAAATTTTCTAACATCCTTCTTATTCGTATAAAAAGAGCTTTTAATCTGGCTTTCTCTTTAGATTTATCTAATTTCTTGTATATCCAATATATTAATATTGGAGATATTATTGCTGTGATAAGTGGAAAAAAGTCTACAAGTCTAACATCCCAAAAATTCTCTGAAAATATCATTATATTTATATAAATAAACATACTTTAAAATAAAATTTGTTAATTAACTGACATCTTTTAAAAAATATCGATATTATAATAAGGAATAATCTCTTGATGTTCTCGTTGGAATTAATAGAAAACATAAAAAAAGATAAAATGTTTATTTGCATGACCTATTTGGTGAAATTATTATGTATTATAATGACAAATAAAATTGGAATTCTTATCTGAAACTTTCAAAAAATTCTCTACTCAAATAATTATCAATCAAGCGTTCAATTTTCTGTTTAACAATACTTAGAGTTTCTGGAAGTACCCTAGTATTCCCGATAATGTCTATGTACCCTAATTCAGAAGAATACCTTGGATCTGTAAAGATCGTTCCACTCATCAATACAAAGTTAGAGGACATCGGGTATCAGTATTTTAAACCTAATACTCGATTTGATTTAGCATCCGAAAGTCAAGCCTACAGATATTTACCGATTCCGAAAGGGTATTTCGAAATCGACACCACGAATGTGGCTGAGACTCAAAAAATACTTGACCACATCATTCACTTAATGCTGACAGAAAACATCGCATTTGTCGTGAAAGAGGAGACTAGTACTTTGACCGACGGCAAAATGATTTGTGCTTTTAGTTATAGAGGGTTTCTAACCGAGAAAGAAATTTTTTCTGGCGTGGATACTGCTGTTCTAAAACATCCACGATATAGAGGGTTCGATCATCAACAATTCATTCTTTCCACGAGATCTTCCAGCTTCGACATTAAAAAGAATAACGAAAGGTGGGTGAAAAATTGGGAGAGAACCATACATTGGCCTGTTTCTAAGTTCAACGAACACATTAACATCTATTTAAACCCTTAAGTTGTTCACTTGTCATGACCAGCACTTTATTGATAAACTTTTTCGTGAAAGAACTCGGTAAAGAATGTAAGGGATTCTCAACTATGTCAATTGACTGAATACTTTTTAAGGAACCTATCGTCTCAGGGAGAGATTCTATTTTATTGTTTCCTAGATATAATGTTTTTAACGATTCTAGCTTATAAATATTATCTGGAAGCTTGTCAAGTTTGTTCACACTTAAGTCTAAAAACTCGAGAAAACTTAACTTACTTAGAGAACTTGGAATGATTTTAATATTATTATTAATTGCATACAATACTTTAACATTTTTTAAATGATTTCCTATTGATTCTGGCAATTCCATTAAATTGTTGTTGCCAACCAATAAACGAGTTAAAGAGGAAATATATAGTATTGATTTTGGAATCTCTTTCAGTTTGTTTTCATTCAAATTTAAAAGGTCTAACGATTTTAAATATTTCATAAATATTGGAACTTTTTCTAGTTTATTACCACTTAAGTCCAGGATCTGCAAACTTACCAAATTACCAATGGATTCTGAAATTTCTTCGATATTATTATGGGTCAATCTTAATTCTTTTAGCAATATTAAACTTCCGATAACATCAGAGACTTGTTCAATTTTATTCCATGAAAGGTCTAATTTTTCTAAGGTTTTCAACTTTCCTATTATAGGCGGAACTCGTTCTAATCCACATTCATATAGAACAAGACCTACAACCTTCCTTTTTCTTAATATAAATCCCGGCACTTCATTTATTAATACTTTAAATTCATTTAAAAGAACAAGTCTTCGATTTATCTTTTTTTCTAATTCCTGAAGCATTAATTTTTGTTCTTCTTCTACATCTAAATTTATTGTGGTCCAGAACATTTCCTTACTTAGATAAGATAAATAACTTTCGTTTATAAGAAAGTTTCTTACCGTAGGGTTCCCGCTTTCGTATTTTTTTGCTATATGTTCTTTGAACACTCGTCCGGCAGTCTGATCTCCCGCTTCAAATAATTCCCTTAACAACGGAAATGATAAATTATAATGAATTAGGTCTGGTTCATAGTGGTTGTCATACCAAGTCTGTAAATTGCTACAATGTGCCCAAAACTCTTGTTTTGGTGTTACTTCGAAATTCGAAGTATTACTTTGATCTTTATCCTTTGAATATTCGATTAGGTTTTCAAATTTATCCATTTTATTTATTTTTTTTAAATCTTCAATTTTAAAATTAAAAAGCAGTTTTTTACAATGAATAAATCTTTTTCCATTAATATGAATTATTGTTCTACGGTTCTCTAATTTTAGCGTTAAATAACTATTTATTGTAAACGATTCCATTTTGTCTAAAGAGATAAATTTGATTTTTTTTAACTTCTATTTAATAATAGATTTTCATACTTTTATATTTTATATCTTTTAAATTGGTAAGCGATTATCTTAACAAATCTTTATTTTTTTTTATTTTAAAAATTTTTCTTTTAATTTCTTAATATTATTATATTAATGCTTTTTATTAC
>JAUXAJ010000225.1 GCA_030620005.1 Promethearchaeota archaeon
GTTGGGAGGGGAAGGGTTGATTTGGGATGCCCGTATATGGATTTTAAAGTTTGTGGGGTAAAAAGTGATCAACTTAGTAAAGCAATAATTTGCTGTACGGTGAGATATTTGGGATGTTTGGAATATCAGAGGGTTAGAGTAAATGAGCTGGATTATGTCGTGAAACAAAATAGTGAAATTTTCTTAAAAGATTTAAAAAGATCGCTAAACAAAAATTTCACGATCTCATAATTAATTAGTTTTTAGCTAATTAATAAGATTTTTTCCAACATATTTAAATCTTTTGATCCAATTAGTGACGAATTGCACTCATTATGATTACATCATATTATATCTTAACAAAAGATTATATTACTACATAATATTATAATAATATATAATATAGTTTTTGCATAGGTGTTACTAAAGTGATAACCTATCTAAAAAAATAGCAATGAAAATCGAAAAGAAAATCCCCAACGAAAAAGAAAATTTAATCAGACTTGTAAAACTAGCCATAGAATTACTTATTGAAAAAAATCTTTCTCAAACGATTATACTGTCGTCATATAAGATAAACTCTGTCTTGAGAGAAAATTTCGGAGTAGATATAAAAGTTGATAAAATAGGTCGTGTTTTGAGTAATATCGCTAAAAGAAATAAGTTAAAGTTAAAGAGGTTAAGCACGAATATCCCAAAATATTCTTTGCGCGTTTCGAAATTTTCGAGTCTAAAATTTTATTAAAAAGTCATGAAAAAATCTATAAAAAAATAAGGAATGTGGTATTTTCCAATCATGTTATACGAGATCCTTAAATTCCTGGAGCATCTCATCCATTTTTGAATGAGATTCTTTAATAGAATTTAATTTTGAGCTTAAATTTTCAAATTCATTCGTAATATCTTGGCCGGTAGAAGATGACAATGATTCTACGCCTTCAACGATATTTTTAATACACGAATTTAACTCATTGGAAAACGATACAATATTATTAGAATTTTCAGTTATTAATTCTTCTAATTTTAAATTGACTTGAGATGAGACGTGTAATTTTTGCATGGTTGAATTTACATTCTTTTTGATTTCATCAACAATGCTATTCACGCTATTCTCGACGAGCTTGATTGATTCTTTTATGATCTCTTCTTTTACATTTTTAGATAGATTGCTTGCAAATTCATTTTGCTTGTTTATTCGCCCGTTTAAATGTTCGGTTATGCTGACTTTATAACTGCTCACTATATCATTTAAGTTTTTATCGAACCAATTTATCACTTTTTTCATTCCCAAATGTATCGTTTCATTTGTTTGATTAATAGAATCTCGTGTGAACTCTGCATTCTTAAGAACAGCTTGATTAAGATCGTTTGTCCAATTACCCAATTGAGATCTAAAGGTGTTAAGAAAAGAATCTGCAAATTTTTCAGTTCCTTCTCTGAAACCAGAAATTATTGGATTCAATTCTTCAAGTTCTTTTTCCCAAATTAGTTCGCCTGGAGATGTTGGAATTGTTTTAAGATCCTTAGGAACGGAACTTCTTAAATCAACAAATTCTTCTATTAATGTTGGAGATTCTTTTTGACCTTCTTCAATGAATCTCTGAACCCATTTGAAATAGTCTAAGGTAGAGGGTAATTCTATTTCATGGGCTACTTTGTGATATTTTTCCTTCTTATAATCGTTTAACCGATAGATTTCAAAACCAAAATTCCCATTTTTACCCATTAAAGCGTGTTTAAATACAATACAAAAACCATGTGGTGTTTTTTTCGTCTGGAAGATTCGTTGATTTGCAATATCCGCGTCTGAAAAATCTAATCCATCTCCAGAGCAAGAAGTATACCAACCTTGAATTGTTTCGTCAGGATATTTGTTATCAATCTCTGAAAACATTGAAAGAATTTCTTGTGAAAATTCTTTTTCTACTCCAGTGCCGTGAGTTATTGGAATTGCCTTGTTAATCGTGACCTCTTTTCCCTTCTCGTTAACTTTTCCAAGACAAATCCCCATTACTTTTTCATTTATCTCTAGCTTGTCGTTTCCGTACTTTAATACGTGTGTTATCATGTTTTTAAATGCTGCTCTCTTGATTATTATCCTTCCTTCTTCGGATGAATTCGTAGCTTTTATCATTTTTCCTTAATTACCTCCACTTTCAAAATTTTTTAATTTATTTAATAACTCTTCTTTGTTGATTTCTGCTTCCCTTAATTGAGCTTGAAGCTTTTCCTTTTCGCTATTACTTTGGTTTATTTTGCTTTCTAAATCTTGCTTTTCGGTTTCCAAAAAATTAATTTTTTCCTGTAATTTCTGTTTTGAAACTTTAAATTCTGAAATAATGGAGCTAAAACCGTTTTTGAGACTAACTGTTTTTTCATTTAAATCGTCAATAATTTTTATTATATTGTCCAAACTTGTTTTAAATATAGCGTTTGATTTTTCTTGAATGTCTTTTAATTTTTCAAGAGCCTTGCTTTCTGAAGTCTTAATATCTTCCATTAAACTCCCTAAAAAGCTTTGTTGATTCTTTAAATTATCGGCATTGCCTGACAATTTTTGGTTAAACTCATGAATAAGGTTAAGTTCTTCACTTAACGAATTTAGGAACCGACTAATAGAATCTCCAATTTCTTCTTCAAATAGTTTAGTTGCTTTTAATAATAGCTCTCTTTTGAGTTCATTAATAGTAGTTCCAACATGATCAATAATTCCGTCGAATTCATCCAATCTATCGTCAATAAATATATCCAAGTTATTTAGTTTGTCGTTTAAAGTATCTTTAAAAAGTTTTTGCGTGTTTATGATTTCATTACTCAAATTATTCTTTAAAGACAACAATGTTTTTTTGGTGTTAACGCAGTTCTCGATATTTTTTTTATAAATTTCTTTACTCCAATTGTTAAGAAATTCAATCAATGGTTTAAAAGATAATTCTAAAAGTATGAAAAGTCCCCCGTGTAAGGCCGATAAAAATTCATTTGTTTCTAATTTTGGTTGTTTTTTAAACATTTGTAATGGATTCGGAATGGGAATTACGCCAAATAAATCAGGGGTTTCGTTGATTTCTAAAATAGGCGGTTCTCTTGAATGAACCATGTTAATCAATTCCATCAATGTTAAGTAAAAATCAAGACTATCGGGAGGCTCCACGATAGTTTTCACTTCATGATAATCCGCCATGAGATCTTTCGAAGGATCATCAAGCCTAAAAGTTCGAAATCCATAATCCCCTTGCGTTTCTAAATATTCGTGATCAAACACGATACCTATACCGCTTGGATTTTTGCCTTGCCAAAACAATTGATTAAAAATATCTGTCCTGGAAAAAAAACACCTTAGACCAGGATGACTATGATACCACCCAACTGTGAACCAGTTTCTATCTCCATATTTCTCCCAAATCTCCATATCAATTTCACCAAAAGCGCCTAATTGCTCGTCAGAAAATCTAACCTCTATGGAACCTCCGTGAGTAATTGGTATGGCATCTTCAATAATTACATTTTTTATTTCACCTTCCCCTTCAAGACATCCTATAAGCATCCCCATAGCTTCTTTAAACGTGTTTCTATCTCGTGCCTTGTTTCCAAATCTTAAAATGTGGACCAGCATTTTGTAATATGCAACTGGTTTAATTATCACGGTCTTATCGTCCATTACTTCTGATTTACTCGGGCTCAAATTCATTCACTAATTTTTTGAATATGAATACATGTACTTTTTGTTATATATATAATTGAAATGATTTAAATTCTTAAGGAAAAGTCTGTTATTTTTTCTTCAGTTCCTGATTAACCTACAAAAAATTTCTTGAGAAATCTAGAACAGAGACTTGTAGAATTAACTCTAACCATATTTTTAAACTATGATGACTAAATAATAGAATAAAATAAATTTTATTTTTATATATCGTGTGGAAGCGGTTTTCCGCAGAAAGGACAAAATTTCCAGTTTAAATTCCCACCGCAGAAAGGACAGAATTTAGATTCGCTTTGAACGGTTTCTTTAGATTCACTTTGAAAGATCCCTTGTGATCCCCCAGAAGGAATTGAAGGTAATTTTCTCGTTATTTTGACTGTCGGGACAGAAAGCGTTGATGCTGCAGCACCATCTTCCTTTTTTTTAGCCATTATCCTTTCCCTGAATGCTTGACGTGCGCTCTCTTCAGGTTGAGGTTGACTTTTTGCTTCTTCCCTTTTTATGTATCCTCGAACCTGCGTTCTTCTTAATTTACTTTCTGGGACCTTTTCTAATTGAACATCTTTAGTTTCAGAAACTGGCGCCATGACTTTCTTTTGAGCCCTTTTCTCTATTGCCTGTTTCATCAAAACTTGAACTGTCTTCATTACCCCAGCTGGGTTTATATTTGGAATCGCAACCGTTCTTAATACCCAGCCTACTATGTAATTTTGATTTGGAGCGTCGTGCGCGCCCATTTCATCTTCTCTATAAATATAAGAATCAAGTACATCTCTCCCTTTAAGTAACCTGCTTGCCCACTTGTCGTTTATTAAACCAAGTTGGAGTCTATACGATGTTCCGATTAATTTCGAAGTGAAATATTAAGTTCCGGAGATTCCAAGCTGGCTAGTAATGGGGATAAAACTCATTTCTGGCATTTTAATCACGTTTGAAAATAGTTTATCTTTTTTAAATTTAGTTCTATAAAATCGTTATTATAATAATTGTGTTCTGAATATAAATAATTTTATAGTTTTCAAGGTTTTGTCAAGTATCCCTCACTAAAGTTTTAATTTAGCCCTTTGAGATAACTTATTTTTCAACATGATTTAAATAAAAAGAGTTGCATTATCAATAAAAGTCAATTATTAAAAATAAAGGATAAAAAATAAAATGAGCATAATTATCACAAAAAAGGTTTATTTCACTGTAATTGCTGCGGCCGTGAGATTTGCGAATGCTCGCATAGATATAGACGATTGGTTAGAAGTTAGCGGAGCATTTATCGGAAAAAACGAAGATGCCAAGGTCATCGTCACAGAAGCTTACCCCATAATGCATCAAGAACCTGATCCAGACGCCGTGATTGACCAATATAAGTGGTCCGATGAAGATTACGAATCGCTTTCCATAATTGATGACGAGGCTTTTTCTCGTGGAGAATTCGTTTGCGGTTGGTGGCATAGCCATCCAGGCTTTAAAGTAATGATGAGCCACATAGACATAAAAACCACCTTATCGTATCAGATTAATAATCCCTTGGCTATTTCTCTCGTGTTTAACCCCCAAAGGTTAGTTAGACAAGTTGAATTGCCTTCCAAAAAGGGAGATCCTGTAAAACAATTAAAAAACGACACTGGTTTTAAAATATTCCGGTTGGACGATGTTAATCATGGAATAAAAGCGTCCTATCACGAAACAGAGTATCAAATAGAAGGATACGAGAGTAATATGGAGGTACTCATCAAGGAAGCTCAGAGATTCGTTGTTGATATCACGACATCTTTTCCAAGAGAAAACCTTCAAGAAACTTATGAAAAAATAGTTAAAGACAGAATAAACGAGTTAAATTCAATGGTAATCGGCACGGAAGATTATTTAAAAACGCTGGTTCGAAAAGGTGAATCAAATCGGGTGCCTGAAGTATTAGAAAATCAAAAGAAAGTAATTCGCAAGTACATAGCAGAAACGTACGGAAGGATTGAAAACATAAAAGAATTCATGAATTATTTAGAATATAAAGAGAGAGAAATAATAGTGCCTAGGGTTCACGAAATTTTATCAGAATGGGACGAAATCATCCCTAAATTGAACGAGAAATTAGCTCAAATGGAGAAAAAGTTTTAATTTTATACTATTTTTAATCTTATTTTTTGTTTTGAAGAATTTTTATTTGATCAAAAGTTTGGTTAATCAATTGCAAGTGTTATTATAAGAATAAAATAGCTAGGTTCAAATAATGCCGGGAGAGTCAATTAATTTTCCATTTACTGCGATTTTAGGCCAAGACAAGATGAAATTAGGGCTCATATTAAATGTTATTGACCCACAAATTGGCGGTATTCTTTTAACAGGGCACCAAGGAACTGGTAAATCAACGTCAGTAAGATCTCTAGTAGAAGTAATGCCAAGAATTGAAATTATTAAAGGATGTAAGTATTCTTGCGATCCTAAATCTAATTTTGACGACTTATGCGTTGAATGCCAAATAAAAAAGAATGAAGGCGGATTTAACACCGAAACACGGGATATGAAATTGGTAAATCTCCCGCTTGGCGTCACCGAAGACATGGTATGCGGTTCGTTGTCAATCGATAAAGTGCTTACAGAAGGCATCAAGAGCTTGCATCCAGGATTATTAGCCAAGGCAAATAGAGGCATTTTATACATAGACGAAATTAATTTATTGCAAGACCATATCGTAGATACTTTATTAGATGCTTCTGCTTCTGGCGTTAATATTATTGAAAGAGAGGGTATATCTATTTCACACCCAGCCAGATTTGTTTTGGTGGGTTCAATGAATCCAGAGGAAGGGGATTTGAGGCCGCAAATTGCTGATAGATTGGGATTGGAGGTAAAAATTAAGGCGCCGAGAGATCCCAAGCTGAGAGCTGAAATAACAAGGAGAGTCATAGAATTTGGCGATAATCCAAAGGAATTCGTCAATAGATTTGAAAAAGAACAAGAAGAATTAAAAGAACAAATCGTCAACGCGCGAAAAGTTTTAAAGGAAGTAGAAATACCGTCCTCGGTGTACGAATTTATTTCAAGATTAGTAAACGAGTTAGAGATCTTTTCTCAAAGGGCAGATATCACGTTCATAAGATGTGCGAGGGCAAACGCCGCCTTTAGCAATAGAAAGGTTATTGCAGAAGAAGACTTTGACGCTGCCATGGATTTGGTTTTTGAGCATAGAATACAATCGCTGCATTATGAAATGACTCCAAAAGAAATAAAAGCTAAAATTACTGAAGTTTATGGAAAGATAAAAGAAGCGTACGAAAGCCCTGATGCTTACAAACCGAATAAAGACACGGAAGGTCCAATGAAGCATTCAGACGAACCTCAAAAGGAATTCAAGCGTCAATCCATTGACCCTAAAAAAGTTGATATACCAGAAACAAAAGAACAGAAATTACCTCCGCCACAATATCCTGACAAGAAAAAAAGAAGAGCTACTCCTGCTGGAGGCTGGAAAGTAAAAGATATCCCTTTTATTGACGACGATTTTAAATTTCTTAAAGCGGTTGACGAAATGCCTTTGATTTACAAGATGGAAAAGAAAATGACTTCCATATTAGATAATATAAGAAAAGATAGAAAAATCTCGAATTACGGTGGTCGTGGCATTGGTCGCAGAATTAAAATGGCTTCTTCTCAAAAAGGAAGTTACATTTCTTATAGAGCTCCAATTAATCAACAGCCAAAAAGTCTTGCTTTAGACGCAACTATAAGGAGTTATTTAAGGAACGCTGTTTATAATCAGACTAATATTGAATTCCCAATACGCTTTAACAAGTATGATTTAATGGATAAAATTTACGAGTATAGAGCTCCTTTAGCTCTATTCTTTGTGCTCGATAGTTCCGCTTCCATGCATTATGTTATAAAGCAAATGACTGACGTGATTTTATCCTTACAAAAAGAAGGATATCGGAAAAAGGACAAGATCTCTTTAATTGTTTTTCGAGGAAAAAATGCAGTCGTTCTTCAAAAACCCACGGTTTACTTCAAGAATGCCGCGCATAAATTAAAAAACTTAAAAGGAAAATCGTACACACCGATGGCTGCTGGGTTAAAAAAATGCTTAGATTTAATTAACACCGAGAAACTAAAAAATCGAAACATTATACCCGTTATTTTCGTCTGTTCAGATTGTGGAGCAAATATTTCCGTTAAACATCCCGAATTAATTGCTCAAATTGAAAACGATTACATTTTAATTGCCAACGAATTAAAAGAATTGACAAAATCAATTTCAAAGAAAAAGATCCATATTGTTGTTTTAAAACCAAAAAAATCTTACGCTACCCACGCTCTCGGAGTACATACTTACAGTGCCGGTAAGATAAAAAAGAATTTCAAGAAATATGGAAACGCAGCAATCTACCAATTCGATAGTTATGATTCAAAATCGTTGATATTACAATTAAAAAAAATATTATAATATTGGTTTTATACCGCAATCTCAAAGATCTACTTTCCTTAAAAATAGTAAAAATTATTGTTAATTTTAATTTTGCTCACGACAGCGTAGATTTTTTACACCATTTTAAAACGAAAGTAGTTGATCTCGTCGTGATAAACTCCGAAATCTTTCCCATCACGAGTAATGTCACGGGTATATTTGAAGTTGAGTTATTTTTGGCACTAACATCATCTATAAATGAAATCATTACCATGCTACAAATAAAATTGATTACAGTGAAGTTATGGATAAGTTCTTAGAAGCAAGAAAGAAAAGAGATTACGTTGCCAGTTTATATGAATTATTTGTGTTTTGAAATATCGTTAAAGAAAAATTGTTGTTTTTGAAGAATTAAGTATTATAGAGAATGCTTTTGATCAATATATTTGATATTAAATGAAACCATTAATTATATATGTTAGCAATGCTATAATTAAAATGAATCAAATTTAAATTACAATGATGAAAGACTTCGTATATGATGCCTGCTCTTTAATATATTTAACCAAAATTAATATTAAAGAAAAATTGCCTCTATTAGGAAATGTTATTGTGTGTCCA
>JAUXAJ010000353.1 GCA_030620005.1 Promethearchaeota archaeon
GAAATTTATCAATGCAAGTATCACAATTTACGAAGGAGAAATCCACAATATTCAGGAAAAACAACAAGATTTTCAAGGGAATATTACTACATACTACATAGTTTCTCTAAGAAATGTGAGAATTGGACCAAGGGTTCAAAGAAAAAGTGATTTCAGGGAAGAAGATATTAAAACTGTTAGAGATTTGAATTTAAGGATAAGTCAAAAGTTATACGAAGATAATAATTTAGAAAATGGAGATAATTTAGGTGCTAATGGGAAATTAATGAAAGATAATTTTCTTAGAATGAATATTGTTAAAAATATTAGAAAAATCCAGAAAATTTAACTTATTTCTCATAATTTTGGTGAATAATGCTCTATTTAATTTATTTAATAAAAAATAAATAAATTAATTGAATAAATACAAAATTTAAAATTTTAAATCTATAAAAACATTTGAAGATTCTTAAATTGAAAAAAGACTTATTAAAAAGAAAGGTGAGTGAAGGTTAACGATGATTATTCTATCTTGATGGATTTTTACCAATTAACAATGGCAAACGGGTATTTATTAAAAGGCATTGCCGACAAAACCGCTGTATTCAACCTATTCTTTAGAAAAGCACCATTTAAAGGTGTATACGCTATTTGCTACGGTCTCAGTAAAGCATTGAAGGATTTGCATGAAATGAAATTTTCAAGCGATGCAATCGAATTCATTAAAGAAAATGGAATTTTCTCGGAAGTATTCCTGGAATATTTGGCAAACTGGAAATGTGAATTAACCATTCGGTCAATTGATGACGGACGCGTTGTCTTTCCATACGAACCAATAATGGAAGTTGAAGGTCCCTTGATACAATGCCAATTAATAGAGACATACATATTAAACTGTTTTAATTTTCCCACTTTAGTTGCCACAAAAGCAAACCGAATGTGGTTAACATCAGATAAACAGTCAATTTTAGAATTTGGATTGAGGAGAGCCCAAGGTCCTAATGGAGGCATTACCGCGAGTGTTGCAGCTATGGTTGGTGGATGTTCAGGAACTTCAAACGTTCTTGCGGGTAAATTATACGGGATGCCTGTAAGGGGAACACAGGCTCACAGCTGGATAATGGCGTTTAAATCGGAGTTGGAGTCTTTTAGAGCCTACGCTGATGTTTATCCCGATTCTTGCATACTTTTAATCGACACCTATGACATTATAGAAGGTTGTAAGAACGCGATTATTGTAGGAAAAGAGCTCGAAAAGAAAGGAAAAAGACTCATAGGCGTGAGAATAGATTCGGGAGATTTAGCCTACTTTAGTAGGGAAGTAAGGAAACTCTTAGACAAGGCCAGATTAACGTACACAAAGATAGTTGCTTCAAACGACATTGACGAATATGTTATTGCCGAAATTAAGCGCCAAAATGGAGCCGTAGATCTGTGGGGAATAGGTACAAAACTGGTCACTTGCTACGATGATCCTGCATTAGGAGGAGTATATAAGCTTGTAGCAATGGACGATCAACCAAAAATAAAAATAGCGAGCAACGTTGAAAAAACAACCATTCCATCCAAGAAACAAGTCTATAGAATTTACAACGGAGACGACTTCATGACTGGAGACGTAATGGAACTTATTGAAAAAGATGGTCTTGAAGAAGATATCGTATACGATCCGTTAAATCCCTTGAGATTTTATAAGGTTTTAAATCCATCGAGAGTTGAACCTCTTTTAAAGTTAAAAATGGATAAAGGTAAATTAGTTGATAAACTCGTGGGATGGCAAGGAGCTCGAAACATCATGGAAGAAGACATTACTCATCTTCCAGAAGGCTCTACCCGACTTCTCAATCCTCAAAATTATAAAGTAAGTATTAGCCGCTCCTTACACGAATTACGAACAAAACTAATTGAATATCACATGAAAGATAACGAAAAAATCCATAAATAAGTTGATTCCGTGAAAAAAACTATGTTGATTTTTACTAATTTCTTGCTATTTCTACGATTTTGAAAAACCTCGTTAAAAATTGGTCTATAAAAAAGTTATAAATAGGAGGGTTCACATAATATATATGGAATAGTATCAAACAAATACTATACTTTTTATAAAAAACTTGGAGGTAATTAAAATTAAAAATGATAAAAGAAATAGAAACATTCAACAAGACCAAAAAATAAATGACGAGCGTATCTTTAAGAATTTTGAAAAAAATGAGAAAATAACAGATCGAAAGGAATGGATGCATCATCTTGGTTTGTTCATGCTCTTTCTAATCTGTGGTTTGCTTGCTGTGGGTCCTATTCAGTGGAGCAACATTAAACTTCCCCCAATTATTAATATTATATATAAAATAAGCATTCCACTAATTTTTTTAACATCAACAATATTTTTATACAGGCATGAGCGCTTAAATAAGTATTGGCAGGCTTTTTACGCTTTTTTCGTTGGATCTGTTGCATTTTTTATCGCATGGCTGTTCTTTTTTTTCTTTTCCTTTCAAACCACTACTATTGAAGGGATTGCTTATACTAAACTATTAGAAGCCACGCTAATCGTGATTCCCATTATAGTGTTGATTAAAATTTCTGGCGGAGATATGGATTCGATATTAATCAAGAGAGGAAACCTTAAATTAGGACTCCTCGTCGGATTAGTTGGTTTTATAGGCTTTTTAATGCTATCTATCTATGTAGCTGAAATTTTATTCTACGGCACGAACTTAACCTGGGAAAGAGTTATTTCTTGGATGCCATGGATCTTAATATTTGTGCTTGCAAATGGTTTATTGGAAGAGATCTTATACAGAGGCCTCTTTTTAAAAAGATATGAATCCTCTCTCGGGTTTAATGCATCAAATATTTTAACAGCAATGATTTATTCATTAATACACTTCGGGGTAGTATACACCTCAGAGAACCTCGTGTTTCTTGTAATGACATTTCTTCTTGGGCTTCTATATGGATTCATGATAAGAAAAACTGATAGTCTCTTGAGTTCTATCTTGTTTCACGCAGGAACTGACATTCTCATTATTATAGGACTGTTTTCAACTTTATAAGAACGGATTTTAATAATCCTGTATTCTTACTTGTTCCCACAGAAGAATACAAGCCTTTTTTTTTTATAATAAACTTTAAACATTTATAGAAATTTTAAATAAAAAAAAAAAAAAAAGGAAAATACAAATTTGGTAAGATAACAACGCTCACTAAGCTGCTTCTATCTCACTCGCGATTTCTTCAACGGGTTCCTTTTCGGGCACAAAACTATAGTGTCTTCCTTTCTTTACGAGATCTACAAATTGATCTACATCAATTTTCTTTCTAATTTTGATCCCGTACGATTTGGGTTTTACACCCTCTCTTAGTTCTATTATTCCCTCTATGTTAAGATAATTTAAACTCATTGCTACGTGATAAATTCGAATTCGATCAAACTTCATGGCTTCAGTGAATTTTCTAATCCGTTTAGTGGATATAATTCTCAGATTCTCGTCAATCAACCTGTTGAGGGCCACGAGCGAGATTCGCAAGCAGTCAAAAAAAATTTCCGAACTCCACATTTCCACGAAATTATATTAAAACAAGCCTATTTTAAACCCAAGAAAAATTGCCCTTTATGTAAAATTAAGGTTTATAATAGAGTAAGTCAATAAATGATTTTAATCGGGTAATACAAATAATATCAAGCATCATTTATTTGTAGTAAAGAATTTAAAAGGCGTCAATTGCTTTTTTGTTTAATTCAAAAATTATTTATTAAAAAAAAACAAGTATTTTATTAAAAAAATTTATTTATAATAAATTGTGAAACAAAAACTAATGGTGAAAAAAAATTTATCATTTAGATTCAGAAGAAGAATATTTGAATACGCCATATTACCGGAAAACCTTTAGTGTCTGTCCTGAGTGCCTAGAACGCATTCCCGCTGAAGTCGTGGAAGACAACGGAGAAATTTGGATGAAAAAAAATTGTAAGGAACACGGTGATTTCAAGGATAAGATCAGCTCGTCCGCAAAATATTACAAGTGGACTCACTTCGCTAAAAAAGATGAAGACGGAAAGGTTGTTTGGAGGTTCGATAAAGACGGTGAAGCAAATCCAGCTGATTGCATTGGCGATGACCCTCGGGGGTGTCCCTATAATTGCGGTCTTTGCACTGAACATAAATCTACCTGCTCGTTAGCGCTAATAGACCTTACTAATCGCTGCAATTTTAGTTGTAATTTCTGCTACGCCAATGTAAAAAAATCTGGATATTGGATTGAACCATCATTGGAAGAGATCGACAGGATCATGAAGC
>JAUXAJ010000262.1 GCA_030620005.1 Promethearchaeota archaeon
TTTCGAGTTTGTTGCCTCGTAAATTAAGTTCTTCCAATGAAAAAAGAGAACTAATCCATTCAGGAAGTTTAGTAATGTCGTTCCAACTTAAATCTAGCTTCTTGAGTGAAGTTAGTTTCCTAAATGACTCAGGTAATTCAATCAGTTTATTATTGGGCAATATTAACACTTCCAAAGTATTCAATGTACCTATCGATTCTGGTAATACTTTAATATCATTGCCATATAAATTTAATTCTACTACTGGTGGTAAATGGTCAATCCATTCTTGAAAATTAGATAATTCTTTATTCATCCCTAATCCTAATTTTTTTAGATAATGTAGATTCGTTAACCAAGCTGGAACAGAATTTAAATTATTTAGCCCTAATTTTAGTTTTTTAAGCGAGGTAAGTTTTTCCAATTCTGGGGGTAATATTTTAAATTGATTCCCGTGTAAGTTTAAAACTTCGAGAGAAGCTAATTCCCCCATTGTAGCTGGAAGGGTTGATAATTTGTTATGCTTTAAATCTAAAGTCTTTAAATTGGACAATAAGCCAATAGAATTAGGAATCTCCTCTAAATGATTATATCTTAAATTAAAATACTCTAAGGAAGTTAGAGAGCGAATACCATCAGGTATTTTATTCATGTTATTATGACTTAAATCTAAATATTTAAGAGAATCTAAAGAGAGAATAGACTTCGGAAATCTCCCAATTTGATTACTTTTTAATTCTAATTTTTTAAGATGGTTAAAGACTCTTATAAATTCAGAAAGGTTTTTTAAAACTTTCCATCCAGAAGTCTTTTCACTAGTAAATGATAAGTTTAACTCGGTTACTAAGCCGCTTTCTACTTTAAAATTGATTTCTTTTAATATGTTTTTAATATATTTGATCACAACATAGCTATTTACAATATCTGCTAGTTGGTTGAGATTAAAATCCTGAATTTCTTTAGTTTTAAAAAAAGGACTAAGACTCTTGTTAAATTGGTAATTTTCAAACCTTTTTATCTTATTTATTAAAGCTGATTTAGCACCATCATTGTTAAATTTGCTTATATTTGAGATTATATCCAACAGAAATTGCCACGATTTTTCGTGGTCTAAAGCCCATTTTAAAGGAGATAAAGCCTTTTCTTGAAAGATTACTTTTAAGGCATTTGCTGCTAAAATCCTTATTTCTTCGGAAGAATCAGAAATTAATAAATTCTCTAAAATAGAAAAAATCTCATCTTTCTTACTTTTAATTCTTTGCAAAGCCCTAATACACTCTAGCCTAGTTCCAACCATATCAGCATTTTCAATCAAATAAATTAACGAATCAACTGCTGATAATTCATCTATGACCTTTTTCTTAAAATCTTCATAAATTTTTTTAGGGTTTAAATCCATATCGGTTAAAAAGTAATTATCTATTTTAAGCCCGCTACGTCAATTATGGCATTAGCAATCGCTTCTGGTTCACATTCTTCAATAAAATGGTTTGCGTTTTCAAAAATTTTAACATGACCTTCAAGCTGAGGGAGATGGTCAATCCATTGCTGCATGACTTCATCTTTAGCGGATGGATCCCATTTTCCTAATACAGCACCGACACCAATATTTTGCCCGTTAGGACCCCAACATTTGCTGATATTATCTTGAATGAAGCGATAAAAGGGAGTGGTATCCCGTTCACCAAGGTTAGGTTCTTTATATGTGTTTCCATGACCCCACAATGGCGTTTGAAGTACTAAACGTTTTGAACTCAACGCATTTTTTTCCGACAAAAACTGCTCTCTGAAAAATTTTTGAGCTATATTTTCATCTTCTGAGAATCTCCCCGTCTTTCTTGCCGTGGCAAGCATAGTAGGCACCCTCGTTATTAATTCTTCTGGATTTTCGGGATTAAAAAAAATCACAAAAGAAGCAAATGCTCCCCATAAATTGTTTGGGATGATCTTTGGCGTATTATTCCATGAAAACTGCTTTAATGGAAAATTCTCATATGTCATGCCTGATTTTGGAAACGGAAAAACAGTACTATTTAATATGACAAGATTGTTTATACGATTAGGAACTTTCAAGAAAGCACCAATACCAATTGGACCCCCCCAATCATGTATTATTAGGGTTACATTATTCAAATCAAGATATTCAATAAGCTCCAATAAATTATTTGCATGATCCATGCACACCATTTCAAACGACGCTTGATCTGATAAGCCAAAACCTATGTGATCCATTGCTATAATCCTGATTGGTTTCTTAGTAGAATTAACCAAGTGCTTTATAACGTCTCTATACGTGTAAGAGGATTCAGGGTTGCCGTGAACAAACACAATCGTGCTTTCCGGACCTCCTGTCCCGTGATTGCTATCTCTGTAGAAAATTTTTTTCCCAGTATCAATACCATCTGGCAACTCATGCCAATGCCCGCATCCTTGCGGATAATAGTCAAATGGGACGCTAATAACTGGTGTATTACTGGGAACGGATTCTGATTTTGATTTTTCACCCATTTACATCACCAAATTTATACCACCAAAAAATATTAGAATTATATTTTAAAATAAGTGAGGCATGAAATTTAAGATCTTGTTGGATACATTAAAATGAAAAATGTTAAATTGAAATAATTGGATATGAGCAACATGACACGCAAAAATGTTAGAATCCTCCGTAGCTTTGTCCTCTTATGTTTTTCAGCATGATATCATCTAGTTCGCTTATTCTCTTGCTTGATTTAAATCTATACCTGGTGCTCAAGAACTTGTTTATTAGCTTGTACTTAAAATTATTCATCTTCATTTCTCTACGGACTTTTCTCGGAGTTTTGTTTAGGTACTCGGTCATGTAAGGGATATCGTCGTCTTTAATGGATCCGTCCTTCTCGTAACGATATCTCTTGCCAGGTTCTTCCCTTGGTCTCCGGTTCCATGGATCAAACATGTGCTTCATTTTGAACTTGAGCGCACTCTGTTCAACACTACGAGAAACTAATTCCATCATTGGAGTTGGTTCGCCAATAAGATCCCTAAATCTTTCATCTGTTTTTATGACTCTTCTCCGTACTACTCCATTCGGTGCAAAACGTTCCATTGCTCCCAACATTGACCATGATGCCACGGAGGTCCGTTTAAATAATTCGGATCTAACTTCCTGCATCAAGTGATTATCTGAATTTAGGCAGAACTCATAACCGTTCAGCGTAACTTCAAGCCTCCTGAGCAATGACGGACCCCAAGTTCGGTATAACAAGTCGTACCCGTATTCTGTCAGATTTAAAGTTTCGTGTGTTTCTAGATTGATGTTTTTCTGTGAACCGCTCCAGAAATGCACGTCTTCCCAAGGCACATTCATTACTCGTCCTTGATCTTTAAGTTTACGCCATAATTCTGTCCCGGGGAATGGAGATAGGCGAGTTAATTGCTCAAAAGTAGGTTTACAAGCAACAAAATAGTTAAGATCCTCGTATATATTCGCATGATCATGGTAATCCCAGCCGCATATCCATGCACCAAGCGTACGAATGCCCATTGAATGAAGCTTATGAAACACATCTCGAGCATCCGCTTCTTTAACTTTTTTATAACCATGGTCACCAGCAAACTTAGATTCCACACCAATGAAAACTGCGCCAATTCCCGTTTCAGGAATGGCATCCCAACCATAATTACTGGCAAAATGCCAGATAAAATCCACTGAACCAAATCCAGTCCAATCAACGTTTTCCACGAGATCTTTATTCTTTTGCCATTTTTCCTTAGTTTTTACGAGCCATCGGGGATGACGAAAATGATCTTCTTCAATTACAAAGAGCGATGATAAATTCTTGAAGTGCTTACGATAAAGTATAGCATGATCAACAAAATCTTCCGGTGAAAGCATTTCAATCCGTTTATGACCAAACATTTCATTTGTTGAGCAAAAATCACAGCCACCAGGACAACCAAGACCGGTAACTAAAAAACCAATGCCGCCTCTAGGGTATTTATTGAGAAATGCTGGCGCACCGCCGCATTTTGGCATTAATTTTTGCGAAATAGGACGATTTGTATCTTCTCCTAACAACTCACGAAGAAATCTTACACCCTCCCCTAATACTACATGATCAACGTATTTTTTTTTAGTTTCTTCGTCATATTGTGCATTAAAAGCCTGAGCTCCATAACTCCCTAATAGAATTTTCGTTTCTGGAGATGCTTTTCGGATATATTTACACATCTTCATGACCATATCAAGATGCACTGGAAATGCGCTGATGCCAATCATTGCATAGCCTTTATCAACTTCTTCAATGAAATTATTCCATCGAGGATATTCAAGTAAAATCGCAGGGAGATCAATATTTTGCGCCAAAATATGGTTTGCAAAACAGTGTGTATGTGAGACGATTGTAAAGATATCATCGCCATGAGTGAAGCGTTGACCAGTAGCATCTGTGAGAGAATCATTAGCAGGGAGTGAAGGATAGGGATAACATGGCGTTGTCAATAAAATTCGATCTGTTATCATGATTCAACCTCTTATTAAATATTGTTTTAATTAATTTTATACTATTGTTATTATTGAATTTATTAATTGTTATTATTTTTATTATTAACCACTCGAATATTTAAACATTGCCAGACCATTTTACAAGGAGTTGAAATTTTGTTCTTACTTATAGATCATTCTGCAACCTCCGCTTAGCTTGAGTTATTATCAATCACATCGAGAATGAATTTTTCCATTTAAGGGGTCTTTCCGACTAACAATAACTAATATAACTGATAAAAAATAATTCAAATTTACCATGATTGCTCAAGAAAGCACCTTCTCTTTAGGGAGGTGATGAATTGAGCAAGAAGAGAATTCACTAAATTGTCGCACTCCCTTGTTTTAAAAAAGCTCAAAATATATTTTAAATAATTCATTCTCTTTGGTCGGATAACCAACGACTTCAAAAAAAGGGAAATGCATTCTACCGATGGAATAGCGGGAAGTTAAGCCTTTGGAGAAAGTGTAAGACTCGGCACGATTCCCGAATCTTGTCGAGCCGTTTTCGGTGAATTAGGAATCCACTTGCTTTATTTAGCTAGTGGTAGTTCAAATATATGATAAAAAGCCTCGACGAGGATTGGTGAAGGAACATATGCTTCTATATGACTCGCTTTAACAGAGTTCATTAATTGTAAAATCTTTTCAGGTACAGTTTTAGAATATAATTACACAATAACTCCAGCATCTAAACAAGCTCTTTGATCCATCTACGACTCCTTTGCCAATTCTTCGTTTCTAGATTTGTTCATTTCTGCTTTCATTTCTTCACTGCTATAAGAATTCTTCCTTAAATTTTCAGCACTTTCGATAGGAATGATTCGTAAAGTTCCTTCATCTTCAATTATTAATATTTTATCACAATCTTTAAGATTGTATTTATTTCTAAACATAATATTGGCTTTCTCTTTCAAGTCACATTACTCCTTTTTTTCCAAAAGGCAACTTGATCGAGAAAGTGCTACCCTTCTTGATTTCACTCTTTACCTCGATATTGCCTTTATGTTTCTCTATGAGGGTCTTACAGATAGCTAACCCTAACCCGATGCCTTTAGCTTTAGTAGTATAGAGGGGCTCGAATAATTTACTCAAGCCTTCTTCACTGATACCATTCCCGGTATCCGTGAAAGATATAGTTATCTCTTCTTGACTTTGAACTTCAGATTTTACGATCAACTGACCACCTTCAGGCATAGCTTGAATAGCGTTTAAGATTATGTTTCCGAAGACTTGTTTGAGTTGATCGGGGTCGGCTAAGATGGACGGCAATGCAACGTCCAGTCGGTTATTTACTTCAACATTTTCTGGTATATTAGTACGAGATAAAACTTCTTGAATGATGCTATTGATCTTTACCTTCCGCATGTTTGGTGGCGTTGGACGAGCGTAGCCAAGGAGACTGTTTATAATCTTCTCGGATGAATTAACTTCCTCTTCGATAATTTATAAGGATTCTTTGACCTTAGGGTCGAGATCTTCCAAGTCCATATTGAGGAAGTATACCGCATTCTTGATCGCTGCAAGGGGGTTGCGTAACTCGTGCCCCACTCCACCAGCCAATTTCCCCAATGTAGCCAGTCTCTCTTTTTGAATTAGCTCAGCCTGGACATCTTTGAGCTCTTCTTCCGCTTCCCTTTGTTTGGTGACGTCTCGAAACACTTCAAGTATAGCAGGCTTCCCTTTAAAGCTTTCAATTAACGATACATTAATGTCAAAATGACACGTCTGATTCGTCGAGGGAAGAGTGATTGTTTTTTCAATTCGATTCTGACACATTCCGGCTCCTATAACCGATTCTATGGGACATTCTTCGCATGGTTGATTTCGACCAAAAAGTGCATTGTAGCATTTCCTTCCAACATAACCTTCTTCAAATTGTTCAAGAGCATGTCGGTTCATAAACATAATTTCGTGGTCTTCGGATATAACAAAAACAGGATCCTTAAGGTTAGTAAAAACTGCATTTAACTGTTCCTGAGATTTCTTTAATTCTTTTTCTCTTTCTTGTGATTTTTTTAAAACTTTTTCTATACCCACTTGTGATTTTTTTAAAACTCTATCTAAATCCCCTTTTAACTTTTTTAAAACTTCCTCTATACTCGCGCTTTCAGATACATCTTCTGACATTCTGGATTCAGCTCCAATTTATAAAACATCATTTTTTTTATTAATTATATAAAATTAAAACTTAATTTTTTTAAAAATTCTTTATACCTTGAACGCAAGGTCACTTCTATTATTCCCACAACAGAAGAAATCTCTTTTTGGCTAATTTTTATATTTCTTGAAACTAAAGTTCGGAATTTCTTTTCAGATTCTATCAAGTTTATTTCCGTTTGTTTCTTTTCTGTAATGTCTTTTAATTCTTGTTGACTTCTCATACGTTCAGTACTATCTTCTGTATGAACTAACACCATATCTGATGGTATAAAAGAATAAATTACATTGAGAATTTTTTCTTTATCCCCAGTTAAATAAGTGTATTTTAAATCTCTACTTATAGTGATTCTCTCATTAAAAGATCTGTTTAGATCTTCAATAATATCTGGACGATCTTTATATAATTCAGTAGCTTTAATTCCTAAGAACCTATTCATTTTTCCGTCTACTAAATTATCAGCAGCAGCATTATAATTAATTAAAACTAAATCTTCATCAGTTTTTTGCCAAACATAAATAGGAGTCGGATGATATTTAAAAAATATTTTGTAAATATTTA
>JAUXAJ010000338.1 GCA_030620005.1 Promethearchaeota archaeon
TGCCTGCCAAGTCTCCTTCTACTTGAGGTTTTCCCTCTTTAGTAGTTTCCGTCCTAAAATTATATTGAAATAATACTACTGATGAGGTGTTATGTATGATGAAAAGTCGTTCCATTTTTAACATCCAATCAAGTTCCGAAAGGTTAGGTAGCCTATTCCATACTCTAGCCATCAAGAATGAACCAATTAGAATACACATATATTTTAAAAGAATTGCCCAACTTCCAAGAATCGACTGAAAAAGGAGTAAAAAAGTAGACAATCCTGAAAGAGCAAATCCAAATATAAACCAAGAAAAGGGATTGGTTTGTTTTACGACCTCTAGTTCGTAAAATTTATTCATGAAAATTCTGGTTGAAAACGCAAGTGGCACAACAACAATTATCGCAGCTATTATTGCATCTGAAATTCCCATAATATAGAGGATGATTAGAAGAATATTACCTCCCGCTGAAAAAGCTGAAAGTATAAAACCGAATTTCTTTTCTTCTTGTTCAGGACCATGTAAATAACTATCCAGTTCATTCATGAAAACAAAAAGAAAGACACCTATTAAATTAATAAATAATGAGATAAAAACAAAAAAACCATATGGATACATGAGGTCTGGATAATAATCAGGCAAAGTCAAAAAAAAAGAGTTTATGGTAAAACAAATAAGGTAAAGAGTCAGTCCCATTGTTGACGAGAGAATTTTTACTTCTTTAATCTTTTTCCCTGTTTTGAATGCAAGATAAATTAAACCGATAGCGGATAAATTGTGAAAAAATAAAATTATATCTCGTTCAAGAATTAAAAGATATGTTTGAAGTATCATGAAATTATAATAAAACCCGCTCTTATAAAAATTTATTGTATTGTTAATTAATTATTATATTGGAATTTTTATTGATAAATATTATATATTATACATATTCTATCTCCTATTCTGATATATTTTTAAGTTTAAGTTTCATTTGGACCTCTTTCATATTAATATCCTTATCCAATAAACCATAAATATTTGTATGCGCACGATTTCCTGGGCTAGATCTTGTTTTTTGATGTGGTAAGTGTTTTATTCTTAAATGGATGATTGATTAAATAAATAATGAATTTAATAGCTTTTAAAATTTTTCTGGTTTTAAAAAAGTGTGCCGGTGGCGGGATTTGAGCCCGCGATTTCTAGAAGCCATCCAGTCTGACCCAATTTTCAGTAGGATTATGAGTCTAGCGCTTTAACCAAGCATAGCCATTTAAAGCACAATGCTGTAAATATTAGCCACACCGGCGAAAATTTTTGAAGCCTCTAGCGGGGCACGATCCCACGGCCTTTGCCTTTTAAGAAACGAGGGAAATCCCCAATTAATACCAAGGCAACGCTGTTGTTCAAGTAAGCATTTAGCCAACTATGTCTGCCAGCTGAGCTATAGAGGCTCATTTTTTTAAATCTTTGTTTAATTTACTTTAAATCTAATATATAAAATAAAAGTTAAAATTTATATTTTTTTCATTTATATCTTCTTTGTAAATGCTCATTGAATTTCAAATGTTATTCGTGCTAATTAATCGTCTTTAACAAGAGTGCCTCCTGATCTTTTCACGGCTCTATTTTTAAAGGACATTTGGAATCCAGGTTTATAATTCATGTACTTTGGAATGGGATATCTTAATCCAGCTAAATGAGTAGCTTCAAGGCCCTCAATAATAGGCGCTATTTTACTTCTGGGAATAGAAAACATTACTTCATTGTCTTCAGCACCGCCCCATATTCTATCTCCATTATCTAAAATAACTAATTGAGGCTCGTCAGTAAGATAAGTTTTTATAACACCATCGTGACAAGACCCAATCCTTCCCGCCGCCGTAAATTCGAGTGTTCCACCTTTAATGTAAAGATAAGCTTGGATGAGACGCATTGCTTGTGCTGGTACGCAATACACTTGGATAATATCTGGAACTACTTTAGTTCGCGTTAGCGGGGAAATAACAAGGCCTAAATATTCGTTATTAAATAGATACATGTGCTCCTGTAATTTTTTCGATGTCTCTAAATCTTTAGCATACAAGCCTACATTGAATTGATGAGCCCAATTTGTCATTTCTTCCGTGAAAGAATCCCAACCATAGACCCACCTTGCTAACTTACAAACACAATCCTTTTCTGTAACTGCCATCGTCCAGCCATATGAGCGACACATTTTGAAATTTTGACAAATAAAATTTTGTATTTTTAAACTTGATTTTGGCTGTTTAGTGTTAGTAGGAATTTCTTTTTCACTTTTGATTAATTTTATTGCCAATGGAAAGGTGGAAGGTCTGAGAAACTCTTCAATTTTCTTGCCAAATCCGCGATATTTTTCCAAATCATTACTCATTTCTAAAATCACTTTTATAATATTGTTATTGAATGATAATCGTGATATTATTAAAAATTATTTCAAATCTTAAGCAGTGTTTATTTGAACAACGTGAAAAGTTTTTTATCTCAGTATCTTAAAATTAATTGTCATGGAAAAAAAAATTTTAGAACTTATATCCTCAAATGAAATGGGAATTTTAGATAACAACGCAGAGTGGCTTGGAATTCCAAAAAGTCATTTAATGGAGTGCGCTGGATATTCCTTCGCAACTGAAATTGTAAATCAAGGTTATTTGAAAAAAAATTCAAAAACAGTGATTTTTTGTGGAACCGGTAATAATGGAGGAGACGGATTTGTTATAGCAAGACACTTATCATCGTTTGGAGCAAGAGTTTTAGTTCTATTAATAGGTAACCCAGAAAAAATAAGAACAAAAGAAGCCCAATTAAACTGGCGAATAATATCAAAACATCTTACATGCTCTGTAAAAATCCAAATCATCAGAGATTCTAAAGATTTATCGAAAATTGGTCCATTGATTGAAAGTGAACAAGAACAATATGGTATAATCATTGATGGGTTGTTAGGTACTGGAATTAAAGGGAAAATTAGAGAACCAATTTCTTCAGCAATAGATTTAATCAACACGCTAAAAAAAAGGAAAAAAGAAAAAATTAAAGTTCTATCGATTGATGTTCCGTCCGGACTTGATCCTGATACAGGAACAGTTTCAGATAAGGCAGTTCGTTCAGACTTAGTAATAACATTTCATCGGATCAAAAAAGGAATGAAGCGAAACAATGACCATGTAAAAGAAATAATAGAAAAACCAATAGGCATACCGCAAGAAGCAAGTATTTTTGTTGGAAAAGGAGATTTACTAGCCACTTTAACTATTAGAAAGATTGACAATCATAAGGGTCAATTTGGGAGAATTCTGGTCATTGGAGGGTCAAAAGATTATTCAGGTGCTCCAGCATACTGTTCTTTAACTGCTATTAATTTCGGGATTGATTTAGTCATAACCTATGCTCCGCAAGTTGTAGGCGATGTCATTAGAAGTTATTCACCAAACATGATTGTTCGAACTAGCCCTGGTGATTGGTTGAATAAAAATGCTATTACCGAGATTTCTTCACTAATTGATTGGTCTGATTCAGTAGTAATAGGTCCTGGCATGGGACAAGAAGATGAGACCGAAATATTAATAATAAAATTAATTAAAAAATTAAATGACTCCAAGAAATCGTTTGTTCTTGATGCTGACGCTTTGAAATTGGTTAAAAATCACTTTGATTTACTTAGAGGTCGGCCCGTAATTCTAACACCACACGAAGCTGAATTAAAAGTGATGACAGGAGTAGAATTACCTTCTTATAGTGAAGTAGAAGAACGAGGTAATATATTATTAGGTTTAGCAAAAAAATTAAAAGTGAATTTATTAATTAAAGGACCTTACGATTTCATTAGTAATGGCAATTTAGTAAAGGTAAATAGAACAGGATGTCCCGAAATGTCAATTGGAGGAACTGGAGATATATTAGCCGGATTATGCGCGTGTTTCTTAGCAACTGGAAGTGAGCCATTTCAATCTGCATGTTCAGCAGCTTTTTTAAACGGAATTATTGGTGAATATTCTAAAAAGAATATAGGGCCGAGATTCACTTCAATGGACATGATACGTAATATAAACAACTCAATTCTTTATTTAACTAATAAAAAAGGGTAAGAAAGATGGATTTTAGATTACTTCATTGATTAGGGATTTGATTGAATTAAAAAAAGTAAGAAAGCTAGTAGGACACGATCTAGTTTTAATTGGCAATTTGGACATATCTTACTTGTTAGTGCAGGGAACTAAATAAGAAATAGAAGATGCCATTAAGAAGGCCATCATAGATGCGGCCAAGGGCGGAGAATATATTTTATCGGCCGCACATTCTCATCCAAAAGTAGATCCTTTAGGACTCAAGTGGATGGTGTAAGCGGCTCATAAATTTGGAATATATCCCACTCCCGGCTAATAATCCTTGAGATTTTTTGAAAGTTTTATTTTTCATTAATTTATTATGTTGCGCTCATTAAAATTTTTTTTAAGCTGGGATAATTTATATATTTCTAATATATATTATATGTAGAATATAAATAACATTAAAAAAATTAGTTGAGGTTTGTGAAAATGACGCAACTATTTCTAATTAATGCAGATGGTACCACGACGGAAATTCACGCTGAAGGAAAAATAAAAGACTTCATGAGCTCCGAGCAAGTATATGTAATTGTGTCTGACGAGATTCGTAAAATATATTTATGGTTAGGCGCTGCCAGTAATGTCAGATCGAAATTTATTGGCGCAAAGAGAAGTCAAGATATTAGAGGGGAGGTCGGAATGCATTATTCATCGATGACGACTGACGAAGGAGACGAGGATAATGAGTTATTGAAC
>JAUXAJ010000202.1 GCA_030620005.1 Promethearchaeota archaeon
TAGGCTTGCATTTTGACTGATTCTTGTCCTGCGAGTATAACCAATGAGCTTGCCAAAAAGCTAAGAATTTACCCGCGTCTTTTTTAAAAAAAAAAAAATTAATTTACCTTAAATTAATTCTAAATTAAATACTTTTTATTATAAAAGAAAATAAGTAATAAGAAATTCCCAAGTATAAATTTTTGGTAAATTTGCATGTACTAGGTTTTTTGAAACAACGATTTTTCTTTTTTTGTTAGTAATAATAATTGTTTGCCGCAAATCAGCAATAAATATTAATAAGTATAATTTCTATATTAAAATAATAAATTTAATAATATTATTCAATTTTTCATAATAACTAATGAAATAAATTTAAATCATATTGATATAATATTATTAAATATTCGAAAATTTATAGAATAATAAAAAAAAATTGATTGCTCATCCTCCTCCAGGAACGCCTATTGTACTAGATATCGGCTCAGCTTACGTAAAACTTGGTTTTGCTGGAGAATCAAGTCCAAAGCATGTTTTTCCTTGTATTACAGGCATTGAAAAATATAAGGCAGTAATGGTCGATGTAAATGCAAGAAATATCTATGTTGGCAACGATGCTATGAAAATGAGAGGCGTACTTAAAGTTATTCATCCAATTCAACGGGGTGTAATAATGGATTGGGACGGATATTATGAAATTTTAAATCATATCTTCTATACACTGCTCAGAATTGAAAATCTCAATGAGTATCCCATTTTATATGTTGAAAACTTGTTTGTTCAACGTGAAACTAAAGAATATATCGCGAGACTCTTATTCGAGACGCATCGAGTTGGGAGTTTAATAATGGTTCCATCGCCCTTATTATCAATATTTTCAGTAGGTTTAACCACTGGCTTGGTTATTGAAAGTGGAGATGGAATCACATGGATCGTGCCCATTATTAATGGACAAATCTATCTAAATGCTGTTCAAAGACTTGAACTTGCAGGAGAAGATGTTAACCATAGTTTAAAATCTCTATTAATGAGAGAAGGTATTATCATTGTCTCCTCTGCAGTTGACGAGATATTAAGAGATTTAAAAGAAAAAAATTGTTATTTTGCTTTAGATCCCAGAAACCCTCCTAAGGTAATGGAGGACTATGATCTAGCCATGCCTGATGGATCAAGCATTAAATTTCCTGCACGAATTCTTTACGAAGCTCCAGAAATCTTATTTCACCCCGAATTGTATGGTTCTAATTCGATGAGCATTCCACAAGCAGTAATTTCTTGCTTAAAAAGTATGGATAGTAAGTATTGGTCAAAGCTTTTATCTCATATTGTTTTATCTGGAGGTAATTCGTATAGTGGATTTGAAGAAAGGTTGAAAACTGAATTAAAAATGCTTCTTCCTCAATTGGGTCAAATTCCTAAAGATTTACCAGGACAAATTTCAAATCAAGACATTTCAATGCTTGAAGTTGAAATTGAAATAAAAAATGAAATTAAAAAATTACAATCTTTAGATATTTCAAAGATAAAAGAAGATAATTGTCCACACTGTGGAATTCTTGTAGATTTGTCAGATGATAAAGAATTTTGTCCTTCATGCAAGAGAAGAATAGGGATCCCGAGGATATCCATCGATGTTGATGAAAGCAAAAATGATGATTCCCTAACCATGGTTAAAGTATTTTGTCCACACTGTAATAAACCTATTAATGATGACTCTTCAAAATTTTGTCCATATTGCGGTGAAAATATTATGGAACCCGGTTCTAAACCAAGTTTTGAAATGCCGGCAGGTGAGTTTAGCGGTCATAATGATTTATCAGAAGAAATTATAAAATTTTTTGTGCCGGATAATTTACAATTTGCTATTTATAATGGGGCTTCAATATTAGGGAGTTTACCATCTTTTCGAAGTTTATTCATCACACATGATCAATTTCGAGCTGACAATAACGTTCTATATGTTGATATCTCGACTCTTTTTGAAATTGGAGATTAAAGTAACAATTGTTTTTATAAAAAATTATCAAATTTTATTATTATTTATGATATATATTAATCTTTAAATTATAGTTAATTTTTAATTTCAAGTTATATTAAGAAAATTAATTTGAAGTGTGTCTGAGGTTAATTCTGATTGAAATATTTGAAACATAGAGTTTTTTTCATTATTACATTATTTCTAATAATTTTTATAGCCAATATTCCAAATGTATTAGCTAAACCGAGAAAAACATATATTACAGACTTTTTATACGAGAATCAAATTGAAAATGATGGTTTTGCCAATTCCATTAGAGAGAACACCGATATATCTTTTGAAGCAACAGCGTATGCTTCAAAGCTAATATACGATTTACAAGGTGCTTTTGATTCTAAAATTAATAATACTATATTACAAAAGAATTTAGAAAGTGATATTGAGCAAATGTTTGAGAGTAAAAATGTTAATACTTACGATTTGCACTACCTTTTATTTTCGTTAGATATTTATAATCATTCAATAGATTCAAATTTGAAAGCTAAAATCAAAGACTATGTTGATGATTCAAGGAGTGCTGGAGGTGGATTTTATTTAACAAATACATCTAGTTCTAAGGATCTAATCTCAACATACTTCATGATAAAAATTTACTCGTTCATTAATGAAAAGATCGAAAGTGAAAAAATTCATATAAACTGGATTAAAAATCAGCGCAATCCTGATGGGGGATATGGAAGTATTACTGAAACTTATTACGCAATACTAAGCCTATCTGAATTAAATTCATTAAATGAAATTATAAACCCTGATAAGACTATAAATTACCTTAATTCGAGTTATATCGCTGATAAATACGATTTAAATAATTATGGTGGGTTTTTACCCGACGAAAATGCAAAACATACTTTGATTTGGACGACGTACTTATGTATTAAGGCAATTTCGTTACTCAATTCTTCTCGATTTAATAATGAAAGCATAAAAAATTGGGTCTTAAATCGTCAAAATTTCCAAGATGGAGGTTTTACTGATATTGGAGATGGGTACGATCAGTATTATTCTTCAGTTACGAATACCTTTTTCGCCATCGAAATATTAAACATGATTAATGCCAACAATATCGAAGAAGACGTTTTTATGGTCGAATTTAATTATTGGTATCTAATCATTCCTTTAACCATTATTGGAGGAATTGTCTCTATTTGGATTTTTATGTGGAGAAGTAAGAAAATATAATAATTTACTCAATTTAGTTGTTATAATATAAAACTAACTCTGGCTTATTTATCATGGGAAAAATACTCGATGGTAAGAAATTAGCAGATCTTTATAATCTTAGCTTGAAAGAACAAATCAAAATAGCTTCAAAAGAAACGGGAATCAAACCAAAATTAGTAACAATTTTGGTTGGGGAAGACACTGCTTCAAAAGTATATATTAATATAAAATATAAAACATGTGGTGGAGTGGGTATTGAATCCTTGATGGTTAATTTGGAGGAGAATATTACTAAAGAAAATTTAATCAAAGAGATTGAGAAATTAAATAAAGACAAATCTATTCATGGAATATTGTTGCAATTACCCATACCTCATGATTTAAGGGATTTTACGAGCGAAATTTTAAGTTATATTTCGCCTATAAAAGATATTGATGGGTTCCATCCACTTAACAGAGGGAAATTATTTGATTACAATGAAGAACTAGTTGCTTGTACACCTCAAGGGATTATTGCTATTCTTGAAGAAAATCAAATTGACCTTCAAGGCAAGGATGTTGTAATTGTAAATCGATCAAATCTCGTTGGAAAACCATTAATATTCATGTTATTAAAGAGAAATGCCACCATAACAGTTTGTCATACATCTACAAGAGATATTAATAGTCATATTAAAAGAGCAGAAATTTTAATAGTTGCGGTTGGTAAACCAAATTTTATTACTAAAGACATGATTAAGGAAAATGTAGTCATAATTGATGTAGGCACCAACAGAGTTAACGGAAAACTATGTGGTGATGTTGATTTTAATGGTGTTTTGGATAGATGTGGAAATATTTCTCCCGTACCTGGTGGTATTGGCCCATTAACAGTGAGTTTTTTGCTCCAAAACACTTTTATTGTATATAAGAAACAATTAAAAATTTAAATTATTCTAAAAAATAAACTATAGATAAAAAATAAATAGTTAAATTTATATATATTCAATACGGTAATCGGAAAAATACTCTCTGGTGAAGTGTCACAACCAGATGTAAGAGAAGCGTAACAATCAGGTGTGAGATCATGGCAATTTTAGAAGCTGGAATCAATATAGGCAATCGGAACATTCTTGAAATTAAATATTATTCATCTTCAAATTATATTGGGTTGGATCCAAACTTAAGAGCTGGTTTTCTCTCAGCTTTAGAAAGTTTTACTTCAGAAGTATTTGGAGATAATATTAATGTCGTCTCACTCGCTTCATTCAAACTCGTATGCTTCTGTGAAATGATAGCACTTCCAGATCCTGGTAATAACGATAATAAAGAACCATTACTTTATTATGCCATAGTAGAAAAGGAAACCGATACTAAAGTTGTTAAGCTTCATTTAGAAGAGATGAATCAATACTTTCTTAATAGATTTGCCCTTAATGATATTTTTACTAAAAAACCGAAGTATTTTAAAGAATTTAAAAGCCGAATTGATGAAATTTTAGGGGATTTAAAATTAAAAACTGAAGATCGATTTAGATCCTTATTTTAATTATATATTAAATGAAATAATAAAAATCCCAAATTCATTGTAAAAGAACATTCATAATAAAGAACTTGCAGAAGGATTTAATTAAAAAAGTGGTGTGTTTTAATTGCTTAATTTATTAAAATGGACTAAATTGAGGCTTGTTTATTGAGTTCGAATATTGGAGCTGAAGCAGGTGCAGCTTACGAGAAGTATCTTGATTCAAAAACAGTTGATGAAAAAATAAAAAGACTTCAAGAATTTCTGAGTTTAGTTCCTAAACATAAAGCTACTGAAAAAATCGTGGCTTTAAATAAAAGCCGTCTTTCAAAGCTAAAACGACAACAAGAAGAGCAAAAGAAGAGAATAAAGGGTATTGGTAAAAAAAGTCCCTTTTCAATTAAAAAAGAAGGGATTCAAGTTATTTTGATTAGCGATTATCGTTCTCCTGGTGTAGGAAAAACTTCTCTTTTAAATTTATTGACTTCTGCCGCAAGAGATAAAATTGGCAAATTTAATTCTATTCCTGAAGTTGGAATATATCAACACGGTAAGATCAGATATCAAATAGTGGATATGCCTTCTATGATGGAAGGCGCCTCAAATGGAGTTGGAAACGGGAAAGAAATACTTTCACAGATTAGATCTTGTGATTTAATCTGTATATGTATTGATTTATCAAGGAACTATAAAGACCAAATGAATTTATTATTAACTGAACTTACCAACGCAAATATTAGGTTAAACATGCCCCCTCCCCCTATTACTATAAAAAAGACAGGCTCTAATAAAGTTCAAATCTTTTACTTGACAGAAGAAGCTAAGAATGTTGATGACTTAACAGAACTTACCGAAAGAATAAAAGAAATCGTCATTGAAGGTGGAATTCGGAATTGTATTATGAAAATCTACGGTAGATTCACTCTCGATCAAGTTGTAGATGCATTATCAACATCAATCGTTTATAAGAAAGCAATTCTATTAGGTACAAAAGGGGATCTTCCGCATACATCAGAGGTTTTTAACGAGTTAAAAGGCGAAAATTTAGAAAAGTTTCCAATAATTATTGGAACAAGTGTAAAAAAAAAAGAAATCCCTGAGAATTTTGGTGAAATAATTCTAAAGTTTCTAAAAAAGATAAAAATTTTTACCATGAATGCTGGAAAAGTGTCAGATAAACCCCTATTAATTGATCATGAAGCCAAAACGGTTAAAGATGTTGCTTTAAAGATTCATAGAAGCTTTTATGAATTATTCGATCACGCTATTGTCATGCGAGAAGGAGCTCGACAAAAGCGCAAAAAAGTAGGATTAGATTATGAATTAGAAGATAATGACGTGATTGAATTACACACGATTTAAATAATTAACAATAGTTCAATTATTTCTCTCTTAATTTAAATACTCTTCAATATTATTGTTTAGGCGTAATATTGAAGATATTGCACTAGAAAGTTCGTGATGTGATAGGTTTTCTTTATCCATCAATTTCATGGCTAAATCTCTATATTTAATATATTCTTGATTGCTTGTTAAAAGTTTTAGCTTAGTACTAAAAGAATATAAGTTAATATAAGCTTCTTTGTAATCACCTCTTTCTAGAGTCTGGTTTCCCAAAAATTCAACAGCATCAGATAACGTTTTTTTTGCTTTAGTAAGATAATAATCCAATTTGAGTTTTATATCCTTGACTTCGTTGTTTAACAGTTTTATTTCTTTTTGAAACTTCAAGAAGGCATTCTCGTCCTTTAATTTTTCAGAAAGTGTGAGCAATTGATTAGCAATTACTGTTTTTCTTAAAATGTTGCTCTCACTATTAAATTGTTCAAGTAGAAAATCTTTTCTATTAATCAAACTGAGTTGTACTTCTTTTGCTAATTTCCCTTTAATTTTATCTTCGTGTTCCCATATAGATTTTAAGATCTGTTCGGGATTATCCAATAAAGAAGCTCCTTCTCGTAGAAGCTTTTTATTCGATAATAACAGTTCTATTATAGGCTCGTCTAAAACACTAAATACATTTTTCTGACCATTCCAATTAATGAAAATTTCTTTATTCTTTAAAAGGATTTTAATAATTTTTGGGATTAATTTATCGACTATTTTCTTGTCTTCTTTGTCATTAATTAAAACAACATCGGTTTTGATTACTGGAACGCTAGTAATTGTTACCAAGTAATTTCCAAGTTCAATATTCTTCAATTCATTAGAACCTTTGGAAACTAAATTTGAAATAACTGATTTTATTGCTAAAAAAAATGAATTAAATAGCTCTAACTCCATGGAACTTACTTCTTGCACGATTTTTTCGTACATTAAAACGCCAGACTCGCTCTGGTAAATAAAGAGGGTATAAATCATTTAATAAACTGCGCCAATTATGCTATTTCTTATTTTTCCTAATATTAATATAAATGGATGTTTTATTTAAAAATAATGAATTTTTATTTTTTTATTTTTTCAATTATTTCGGGAATTATTTGAATTTCTCTTTTATATATTAAATCTAAATTAACAATACTTTCCGCAATATTCTTGATACTTTGGTAGGCATAAATAAGATTTTCTAAATATCCGATAATATCTCCTTTAAAAACTAATATTTTGTATTCTTCTTCTAAATAATCACAGATTTGATCTACGGAAAAACCTTCTTCTGTTCTTAGCGATAGAATTATCTTTTCAAGATTTAATTTTCCGCAATCACAGAATGGTTTATCTCTACAAGAGCAATTGAAAATATGGCTAACCCATTTCACAATGAAATCGGTGAATTCTCTCGAAAATTTCTTTCTCTTTTTAATATTTTCTGCGTTCATCAAGGACAGAATTGATGATGAAAATAGATTATTAGAAAAATATTTCAAATTTACATTTTTCGATAAATCTGCTACAACTTTTTTTGATACATAAACGTTTCTAATTGGTTTAAGATCGAGGACAATTTCAATAATGTTTTTCTCTTTGTTTTTTATGAATTCTATAATTTCGAGACATTGATTAATAGTCAAAAAAGATTTCGCAATTGCTTGGCCTAATCGAGTTGTTTTATAAAATAAACTCTCGTTTACTCGAATTAACTTTAATGACTTTAATTTTTTAATCAAAAGATCTAAATCGTAATCCTTATTAATCAAATATTCGTGAAACTTTTCAATTTCCTCAAATTTAACTCCTTGATTAAACATGGAAATAAAAGCTTGCAATTCTGTAAGGGACTTATCCTCGTCTGGAGGTAATTCAAAATCCTTAATTTTCCCATTTAATAGAGCGATCGCAATTACTTCTTCTGTTTCAATTTTTTTCATTTTTGGGGAATAAATTTTTCCTGGCTCAACAAGTAAATAGGCTAAACCCAATTCGTGCTTTTTTAATCTGCCCGCTCTACCTACCATTTGTTCGAATTCTGCTACTGAAAGCCAGTTTATTCCCATTGCCAAAGATTCAAAAATAACTTGACTTGCTGGAAGATCTACTCCAGCTGCCAAAGCTGCTGTCGCAACAACTCCAGCAATTTTTTGCGATAAAAATTCCCCTTCTATTATTTTTCTCTCTTCATTCGTTAAGCCCGAATGATATGATCTAACATTTATTCCTTTACCTTGTAAATATGAAGCTATGGTTTCACATTTTTTTCGCGTATTAGAAAAAACTATTGTTTGACCTCTATAACCATGGGACGATTTCTCACGAAAAGCAGCTCTTATTAATTTTGAAATGAATTTATTTTTTTGAAACGCACTCATGCATAGTATTAAATGCCTTTCAATCGGCACGGGTCTCTTATTGTAGCGAATTAATTTACAGTCTAAATTTTTTGCCAATAATTCAGGTTCTCCTACATTTGCGGTCAAAAATAAAAATTGTGCATCTTTACAAATAACTTTTAATCTACCAATCAAACCATCCAAAATAAAACCTCTTTCAGGATCAATTAAAGTTTGAATTTCGTCAACAATTATCGTACCAATGTTTCTAAACACTCCTTTATTTCCACTTCTTAGCATGTAATCAATTGCTTCGTAAGTAGCAACAATAACATCTGCACTCGAAATATCGTCCAAATTATCTTCTTTTCTTTTATCTCCTTTATCTAATAACGATTCTCCTACTTTTTTAATAATCTTTAATTTAAGAGGCTTATATTTTTTCTTAAATTCATTTGTCCTTAAATTTGCAAGTGCAACGATTGGAACTAAATATAACATTTTTGTCCCCTTATATTCGAGAATCCTCGATATTCCAGCGATTTCACCAATGAGAGTCTTACCTGCTGATGTTGGAGCCATGATTAACTGATTAACTCTTTCTAACAACAATCCTTTTTCGATTGAAATAGCTTGAATTGGTAAAAGCGTATTAATCCTTGTCTTTTTTAATATATTTTTGAAATCTAATGGAATAAAAAGGTTATCAACATTATAATTGAGATACTTATCGTTTATTGGAGGATTTTCTGCGACATCATACAAAGTTATTTCTCGATTTAATACGGGATTAAATTCAGCTTTAAATATACCAAGCACTTTTTTTACATTTTTAAATTTGAGAATTAAATGGTTAAAAAAACCTTTCAATTTTGGATTTATCCTTTCTCCTGATATCAATCCTACTCGCTTTGTTTCATCTAGAACGAGTCTCAAAGCGCATTCAGAACATATTATTTGATTTTTTATAGATTTAATTTGAACGCTCTTATTTAGTAGTGTAAACTTCTTTTCATCGAGACAAGATTGGCAAAATGTTAATTTAACTATTTTTTTTGTATTGAACTGAAAACTTTCTAGCATTTCAATTATGGGTGAATATTCCCCGGAAAATGCTTGATTAGGAAAAGCAATAAATTTATTTTCATTTGATAACAAAAATTTTTTAAAAATGCGTGGATCGACAGGTATAACGCTATCGTCCTTTTCAATTTTGTCAAATTTTAAAGCACGCATTTTATTTTTGATATCAAAACCCAAAACAACTTTTCCCCTGAAAAAAGGTTTATTTATGAAAGAAAAAGTGAATTTTGTTTTTTTAAAAGATTTTAAGTAAAAGAAATTAACGTTAAATAGCAATTCCTTTTTTTTCTTGCGTTCACGATTAAAAACAATGAAATAATCTCTCAAGTTACTATTCAATATATTTATTAAAAA
>JAUXAJ010000243.1 GCA_030620005.1 Promethearchaeota archaeon
CAAATTTCTTTCGCACGTTTCACGCCTACGGCACGCATTAAGTCACCAGTTCCATATCTTGGATCAAAAGATCCCACACGCGGTCCTGCTTGTCCAAGCTGCGCATGCTCTGCTGCAATGCTGAGATCACAAGCAACATGCCACACGTGACCGCCCCCGATCGCATATCCGTTCACCCGCGCAATAACGGGCTTTGGAAGGATACGGATTTTATGAGTCACATTTTGCCAGCCCACTTCCAACGGCAATATATACTCTCCCTTGTAACCGCCTTTCTCTCGGGTTGTCTGATCCCCACCAGTACAAAACGCCTTGTCCCCAACGCCTGTGAACACTACAACGCCAATTTCGTTATCCATGCACCGGTTGAAAGCGTTGATCAATTCATGGACGGTGTGTTGCGTGCACGCGTTATAGCGCTGAGGCCGATTGATGGTTATACGAGCAATACCATCTTTTTTCTCAAAAAATATATCTTTATATTCCATTCATTTCAACACAATATTTTTTAAAGATTTCACTTTTAATGTTAGTTTTATTTTCTCTTCATTTTAATTAAATTTTATTCTTTATGTTATCACGATTAAATAGCATTAGAATACGGACCTAACCTTACACATCTATCCCTTCAACAGAAAAGGCATTAAAAATGTTCTTAATATGTATAAAACAATCTCTCTTTACAAAATAGGTTTCAGAATAAATCGAAAAAATGTCAATATTATATATTTAAATGACAGATATGATTCCCAATTCGAGAAGTATTTAGTTTAATTCTCTAAAATAACTTTTTTAAGCTTTAGATTTCTCGTTGTTAACCACGTCCTAAAGAGAAGTGGATTTCTTTTCCATGTTAAAAGTTCATTTTATGCTTTATTTCTCTCACGATATCGTGCCCTTCTTCATTAATTTCTTGCAAAATTTCCCGCAAAATATCGTTTATTTCAATTCCCTTTAATTCACAGGCGATGTATAGTAATGTGATTATTTCTTTTGTCAAGATACGAATAGTTTTCACATCTTTGATGGGAATTCGAATTCCAAGAGCCTTTATGTTCGTTTTAGTTTCTTTTTCTTGTTGCCGAATTGCTAGCAGAATGTCGTTTTTTCTACCTTTCCACTCTTCTGAAATAGCTCTTAGTGAGAGAATGTATTGTTTTGTAGGACTACCGATACCATGTATTTCTTTAGCAAAACCCAAGGGTTTTGAATTCCTTAAAGCCTTTAAACCAAAATATCTATTAATCTTTTGATTTTTATCCAGCTTCACTTTCATTCCACTGATTTCTTCAGTTAACTGCTCTATTCTTAAAGACAACTTCTGAAAATTCTTAATTATAACTTCTCTATCTAAATTAATTTCATTTGTCATTTTTATCCATTTATGTAACAAAGAATATAAATTTTTGATTTTAAAGTGGTAAAAATTTTCTATTAAATCACTAGTCTGCTCTGATTTAATAATTTTTCATGACGACAATTAGGCGTGGTGGGAACCACCGATGTAAAAAGTCCAAGAAGGAAGTATTATAACCGGATAATATTGAAATTACAACTATTCATTTTTTTCATTGTCGTAATTGGTTTTAAAATTATCCTCCTTATCTAAATCTTTCTCTCCATCATTAATTTCAATATTATTTTCATCTTCATCAATATCAACCAATTTTTCCATTTTGACAACCTCTGTATACTCTTCCTCTTTTATTTCATCCTTAAATTCTACATTTTCTTCCAGTTCACTTATAGGCTCCATCTCTACTTCGCTCGGCTTAACAAGCATTTCTTTTTCCACTATATCCATGTCTTTTTCTTTTAATATTTCCTTCTCAATAGAAATGTATTTTCTGATTTCATGAATACCAATGAAAATGAATAACAATATGAAGAGAATTAAAATAGTAATATTTTTGTACAAGTTCAGATTGCTTCCAATATCTACAATTTCCTCAAGATATGGTATTTCTCCAAGGGAAAAAACAATTTTGAGTAAATCATATGGGAAATTGACAGCAAATTCGTAAGACACTTTAGATGCAATTAACAATATCATGACTGTATCAATTCCAAAATACTTTAACTTTTCAGTTAATATCTTTGCTTGAGATCCAAGAATAGACGACATTGCGTATATTAATATGAAAAAATCAAAAATCATTAAAGCAATTTTGGTTAGTTGAGAAGATGACCCAGAACTCCCAAGACCTAAAAATACTTTCAATACTAAAAAGAAGGTATAAAAAGAGACAAGAACTAAAAATATTCCTACAAAGGCTGCTAAAAATTTTGTTTTAATTAAATAACCAAAGCTGATGATGGTAAATCCGATAATTATTATTCCAATAATTATGAACACACTCATTAAGAAAAGGGGTATATTCGGGGAGATAACAGCAATATATACTACAGAACCTAATGCAAACCCGACTAAGAAAAATATAGCAAGGAGAGAACCGCCGAAAAATTCAATTCCTCTAGTAAGAGCATTATAACGCCGTTTTTTCAACTGTTTATCGATACCGTTAGCGGTAAGGTAGCAACCGTATATAGTAAACCAACTAGTCAAGAAGATATATACGATTACTGCACCAATCATTAGAATTACTAAATATGTAAAAATCAGAAACATAAACGGCAAGGCAACGAAAAAAATTGTAATTACCATCCATGAAGGATATTCTTCAATATTTTTTTTAACTGCTAAAGAAAAAAAGAATAAAAACACTAAAAATGCTAGAAGTGGAAGAAAAATAAACACCCCGATTATAGGAACAAATTCCATAAATAAAATGCCAAGAATTAACCAAAATAAAAGAGCAGAATAACGCCAGTTTTCTCTGGAAAATAAATTCTGTAAATTTTCTATAGTACCCATAAAAAGATATATGAAATTAATAAATTTAAATCTTTTTTTAATTTTATTTAAATTTAGATTGATAATCTGCCTTTAGTATAATAGGACAGGATGGTTAAAATTGAATTCTATGTTAATGAGTTTTTGAAAATAAGATTAGAAAACGGAAAAACCGTGATAATTTTTTCCTAAAATCATCATTAGAAGGTTTATGACTTATCATTATTACTATTCTCCCAAGTAATCCAAAATGCTTTTTTGCTTTTTTAAACGACGAAAATTTAATCCTAAATTTCTCTTAATTAAATTTGCTGTCTCTGGAGCGAACCCTGTAAAATGGTTATTTACAATAATGAAAATTTCAAGCATCTCCGGTTTTTCGCATAACATTTGAATCTTGTGGTTTATTTCCTCAATCGATGCTTCTTGTTCTCTCTGAACTCTATCAAAGATAACAAGTTGTCTATCACCAATTAGCCTAATATAGTACTTTTCTTGGTTTGGGAAGTAATATGTATTAATTCTTTCTTTATACGAAGTTCCTAACAATATTCGAGAAGAATCAACGAATTCTGAAAGAATAATGGGATCGAACCACGAGTTATCGCGAAATTCTAGAAAAAAAGTAAAATCTTTTGGTAAAATATTAATTAGACTCATGATATTTTTTATGTGTTTATTTGAATATTTAAACCAAGGAGGGAATTGTAATAAATAAGCTTTTACTTTCCTTTCCAATGGTTTCATGCGATAAAAGAATTGAGAAATGCGAGACTCTATATCATGAGCGTTCATATCGTGAGTTATTTTTTGCCAGACCTTAACAGCAAAACAAAAATTCTCCGGCACGCGATTTAACCATTTACTCACGGTCTCTTCGGAAGGTAAATTGTAAAAAGTAGAGTTAATCTCTGTAAAATCAAAAAATTTAGCGTAATATTCAAGGTGCTCGTATTTTTTTAATTTTTTGGGATAAAATGAACTAATCCAATCTTTATAATCCCATCCAGCGCAACCTACTCGAATGAAAACCAAGACTATTCTAATTTAAAATATTTTGTTTTAATAATTATAATTATGTATGAGTAACTTATTTTTATAGCCGAATTTTAATTATTATTATATCAAAAATGTTATTAATAGGTTTTATTATTATATCAAAAAGTTATTATAGGTGATTAAAAATTAGTATTGAATGGGATAAAATAAGCCAAAAACCAGAAGCTAAAATAAAAGTTGAAGGAAAAGTCTTATTAGAGTTAAAAGAAAAAGCGGATAATCTAGAAAAAGAGTTAGGGAACACTTCTAATGAGTTAGAAGATACTAAAGGCAAATTATCTGACATAGAAAAAAGTTTAAACGAGCGAAACGATGAGCTGTCTCAAGTTAAAAAAAGTTTTGAAGCGGAAAAAGGGGAAAAACAACAATTAAACTCAGAAATAGAAAAGTTAAAATCAGAATTAACTGAATCAGGGAAAAAAATTACAGATATCGAAGCTAAATCTAGTGCAGTTTCAGAAAACATTGCCGAAAAAGATAAAGAACTTGAAAAATTAAAAGCCGATTTAGACGCAAAAGATAAAAAATTAAAAGCCGATTTAGACGCAAAAGATAAAGAACTTGGAAGTTTAAAGGCAGATTTGGATGCAAAAAATGCTGAAATAAACGAATTAAACAAGAAAACTGCAGGACTCGATAAGCAACCCACTGCAGTTGGAGATGCGCAAGGGCTAATAGATCAAATTAACGAAATCATGGTAAAACGGGGCTTCGTGACTGAAAAGGAATTTAAACACATGTTATAAGAGAAAAAACTGAATTCATGTATAAATTAAATGTTTTTTTTGCTTTCTTTATTATTATAAAGAAATAGTGAGTTGGATTAATGAGTTGGATTAATTGGGAAAAAGCAGAATCGAAGCCGGATTCTAGTATTAGAGTAGGAGGACGCATTTTGTTAGAACTAAGAGCAAAAATGCATGATTTGGAGAGACAATTAATTCAAGCAAAAAAAGATTTAGATAGAGTGTTAAAACAATCTATCGAAACTAATAAGCAATTAACATTGCAAGAAAAAAAAATGAAAGAAATTACTAAGGACTTCGAAGAAAAATCATCACTTGCAAGATCAAAAATATCAGAATTAGAAATTAAATTAAATAAATCTAAAGACAATGCTGTTAATTTAGAAAAGATATTAACCGACAAAGAAAAATTAATTCAAAGTCATGAGAAAGAAGTAGAAAAGAAAAATAAGGAGATCGAAGGTTTAGGAACCGATTTGAGTGTAAAAAATAAAGAATTTGAAAGCATGAAAGTTTTTTTTAATAAGAACAATAAAGAAATTAAAAGATTGAAAGTTGATTTTAACAAGAGAAATAAGGAAATTGAAAGCCTGAAAGCGGATTTAGATAAGAGAAATAAGGATGTTAATATTATTAATAAAGAACTGGATGATAAAACAATAGAAATAAGGGAATTAAATAATAATATAATATCTCTTAAAGGTGAGGCTTTAAAAACTCAAGCAATTGCACAAATATTAAAAAAAATTAAAGAAATGATGAAACATAAGGGTTTTATTAGTGAAAAAGAACTGCAAAAATTAATGTAAGAAAAGTAAGATTTAAATTTAAATTTCTTATCTACTCAATAAAAAGATTTAAGTTCTTAAACTAAGAATTATTCTATGTTAAAGTGTTAATGCAATTAATTTTTCAAGGAGATTTTTATTTTTATTTTTTCTCAATCGTAATATCGTTTTTTTGTAGTTTTATTATAGGGATTGAGCGAACAAGAGTATCAGCTCAATATGGAGCGAGAGATCACATCTTTTTTTCAATAATTTCCACCGCACTAATTATTTTATACGAAAATTTCCTTCCTGAAATCGGATTAAGTTTAATATTACTGGTTTTTGGGGGAATGATCGGATTTCTCTTAATTGGTAGCGTTTATCGCTTATTTAGAACAGACGAACCCGGTTATACAACGACTTTATCAATGTTGTTAGCGATGGTCGTAGGTATATTGAGTTATTATACTTTTTATCTTGCTATTACAATATCTGTTCTCTTTCTAGTTATACTTTCTACAAAAGAGCAATTCTATAAAATCCAGAAACTTGAATCGGTTGAATGGCAAGGCACGGTTGAATTTATTGCTATCGTGGTTTTATTGTACATTCTTATTCCTGATTATGTCGTTATGGAAAATATCAACATTAAATCCATAATAATTATATTTATTACAATATTGGCAATTAAATACGCTTCATATTTCCTTCTCAAGAGCTCTTCTGAACATAATTTGTATTATATTTCTTTCTTAGGCGGTCTTACTCATAGTGAAGCAACTACAGAAGAATTGGCCGAGGCGGGAGCGTCTTCCTCAGCAGTATGGCTTGTAATTCAGACCATGTTAATCAGGATGCTTCTGATTTTGATGATTGCACCTATTTTATTTATTCATGCGTTATTGCCGATACTTATTACGGCAGGTGTAGGTTTGCTAGGTTCGTTTTTAATATTAAGAAAAAAAGAAACCTCATTAACTTTAGATAAGGTTAAAAATCCACTATCAATAAAAGGAGCGTTAATTTTTGCAGGAACATATGCCCTTGCAGTTATAATTACAGTTTTCTTAGAATATATTACTTTAAATAGTGTAGTAATTTATATTATTGCCTTTGCAATAGGCCTGCTTTCTGGTGGTGCTTCCTCTTTATTTGCTACGACAGCTTTTCTCGGAGGATTAGTAAATGAAGCAAATGCCTTGATCATGCTAACGATTGGTTTGTGTGGGGCTATCGTGAATAAATTTTTTTACTCTCTCAGAGTATTGGATAAGAGTAAAAGCAAAAAAAAATTTCTTTTTCACTTGATTATTTATCAATTTATTAGTATCTTTTTACTGTCTTCAACAACTTTTATTGCGATAATCTTATTTGGATTACCATTTTAGCTAATTGAGTATTTAAAGCTCGAAAATTATTTTTATCTTATCAAACAATCTATACCTAATATGTTCTTCTTTACCAAAAAATTAAAATAAGACGAGCGTAGTTTTAAATGTAAGAAATTTAAACTATTTTTTTTTATTAGTATACTATTACTTCATTTATAATAAATACAAGATTATTTTGTTATGATATAGTTAGTTATAAGAAATTATACGAAATTTTTAATTTTTCATTTTAAAAACAGAGACAAGGATAGTTGATTCTACATTTCAATATATTTTTTAAGTATTTTACATCACCCGCTTAATATAAATACAAAATAATTCTTACTATTATTTTTATAGAACAAAAAACATCAAGTAGAAAATATTTTAAATTCTAACCATGACAATTATTACTATAGAGTTATTTGAATTGCCTTTATTTTGAATATGTGGTTCTGAATATCATGGTCAAACTAATTTGGGAAAACAAAGCTGATATAACAAGAAATATTGAATTTTTAAAGAAAAAATCTAGGAAAAAATTTAATATTTTTGAAATTAATTCTAGTTTGAACAAAAAAAAATCCCACGATGGTCAAAGCACGAATGGTTGGAGAAACAAACTATATTGGGGCAATAATTTAGATGTTCTTTACCATTTATTAAATAATTTTGAAGAAAAAATAGATTTAATATATATAGATCCTCCTTTTTTTAGTGGTGTTAATTATAGCGTTAAAATTAGAGAAAACGACCGTTCTTATGAAACAATAGCTTATCACGATCAATGGAACAATGATTTAGACTCATATTTACAAGTGCTCTACGAACGGATATTATTATTTAAAAAGTTATTATCAAAAACAGGATTATTATTCGTACATTTAGATTGGCATGCAAGCCATTATGCAAGACTCATCTTAGATGAAATTTTCGGTATAAATAGATTTATTAACAACATAGTTTGGTATTACTACAATAAATATTCCGCTGGAAAAAGAAATCTTCCAAGAGCACACGATGATATCTTAGTGTATTCGAAATCGAGCAAGTATACTTTGAATGAGATTAGAATTCCCCGTAAGAAACCCCGTAAGCAATTAAAAAGAAAAATGGTAAATGGTGTTTTAAAAAATGCTAAGGATGAAAATGGTCACGTAATATATCGAACTGTGACAGACA
>JAUXAJ010000088.1 GCA_030620005.1 Promethearchaeota archaeon
CAATGCAAGCCTCGGTATAGGCTTTTAACAGAGGTACAAATCAAGAAAATTCATCTAACAAGTTTAGAGATACTTGAAACTATAGGAGTTAAAGTGTCTCACGATGAAGCGGTGCAACTACTAAGGGATTCTGGATGTCGAGTTAAAGAAAATAATGTAGTTCTTTTTCCAAATTGGCTAGTAGAAGAATGCATTAAAAGTGCCCCTTCACGGATCACGATGTATAATAGAAAAGGGGAAGAAGCAATGCGTTTGGAAGGAGACAATATTTATTTTGGGATGGGGACAGATTTAATTCGCACTATTGATTTGAAAACAAGTGAATTACGACTGTCATTATTAAATGACGTTGTTAACGCAGCTAGGGTTGCTGATTATTGTAAAAATGTTGATTTCATTGCCTCCTTTGCTTTACCTAGCGATGTTCCTACCAATTTAATGTATATAAATTGTGTCAAGGCCATGATGGAAAATTCAACCAAGCCCATTTTTTTTACTGCAGCAGGGAAAGAAGATCTTTCTTATATCATCGAAATGGCAGAAAATGTTGCGGGAGGAGAAGATGTTCTAAAAAGTAAACCTTTTCTCATCCATTACTCTGAACCAACAGCACCTCTTTCCCACTCGTACGGTGCGATAAATAAAGTCTTTCTTTGTGCTGAAAAAGAGTTTCCTATTTGTTATACTCCGGGAGACTTACTCGGAGCCAGCACGCCAGTAACGCTTGCTGGAGGCATTGTTCAAGCTAATGCTGAGGCATTGAGTGGTATTGTTTTGCATCAATTAAAGAATAAAGGAGCACCAATTATCTCTGGTTTTGGCGCAGTCCCCTTAGACATGAGGGCTGCAACATTTTCATATGGCGCCCCAGAACAGCGTCTAACAAACTCGGCATGTGCAGATATTTTCCATTATTATGGCATTCCCATGTGGTCTACAGTTGGTTCTGACTCCCATTGTCTCGATCAACAAGCATCCATGGAACACGCTTTTGGAACATTGATGTCTGCCTTCGACGGGGCTAATTTAATCCATGATATAGGGTATTTGGGTCAGGGATTGATTGGAAACCCCGCTTCAATTATAATGTGTAACGAAATTATAAGTTATGTAAAACGCATAATCAAGGGATTTGACATTGATAGAGAAATGCTTGGGATTGATGTTATAAGGAAGGTAGGTCCAACTGGAGAGTTTCTTACCGAAGAACATACATTGAAACACTTTCGACAAGAGATGTGGCAACCAATCTTCTTGAATCGTAATGATCCAGAATCTTGGATTAAAATGGGAAAAACTCCCTATGGAGATAAAGTAATCAAAAAAGCTCTTGAAGTTCTTGAAACTCATCAACCAGAACCATTGCCTGAAGATGTCCAACAAAAGCTTAACGAGATCTATAATAAGGCAGAAAAAATGTTAGCTGAAATAAAATTCAAAGCATGAGAAGTATCTGATGCTAACAAATTGGGATTTTTTAATACTCATTCTTTTTAAAGATAGAACCACCATAATCATGCATATATTAGAGAAATTAAATGTTTTTAAAATAATGACAAAAAAATCGTATCTTTTAGAGAATTCAAAGAATCTCAAATGTTACAATAGTTTGTGGCAACTCTCTTGAGTGGTCATTATAAATTTTATGAACATAAAAAGACATCAGCCATCATGTAATAATAATTATTTAAATAAAATAAAATAATTAGAATATGTTTCAAGCTCGATTTAGAAAGTTAAAAATTCTATTAGGAAGGAGAAAACCAAAGAAAAAACAAAAACCAGATAAAACTAATAAAATTTTACCAAAAACATTTATTATTTCTAAATATTGTATACCCATTATATTTGAAATTATATCGATTAAAATAGCTAAGGGAAACAAAATAAATGCCATGAGTAAAAACTTTCCTTTCATTTTAATTTTATTATTGTCTGATCTTCCTGTTTCAATGAAGAATAGGTATCCCGTTACTAATTCGGTTACCATGGCAAATAGTAAAAAGATAACCACTGTTAAAGTATAATCTATATAAAACATGCCACTTCTGACACCAATTAAAGTGTAATCAGTAAGAAAAGCAAATATTATGAATATTTCATATAGAGAGCATATAATACCAAAAATAAGAATTATTTTTTTACGATATTTTTCATTATGATAAATTTTTCCAAAGCTATAACACCACAAAAATAAGGTTAAAGATACAAAAACGCTCTCTGAAAATACGTACATGTTATCAGGTATATCTACATTAACAAAAGATGCAAGAAAGACAATAACACTACCCCACCATCCAGAAGTCATTAAAATTAATGTTAGTCCTAAAGAAATAAACGGATATTTCTTTTTGGAGGTTGTTTTTTCTAATGTAAAATATTTTTTCATTATTATGAATCCTAAGATAAATGCTGTAATAACAAATATTAGGTTTTCTATGCCTTGAATAATATCTAAAATTGATAATTCCATTTTCATGATTAAAATTTTTTTTAAGTATAAATAAAAAATGAACAATATTTAAAAGTTATTATCAAAATATCTAAATTTTTAAAAAAAGAATATCATTTGATAATTTCGTTAATTTTTTTCATTAGATTGGGAATTTAAATGATCAAACAACATTCCCCATTGAGTTACCGTAGTATTTGGTATATTTATCTCATCTATTACTTTAAATCCCACTTTTTCATAAAAGAAAACATTATTTTTGTTATGAGTTTCCAAATAAATATTAATTTTTTCTTTTTTACAAAATTGGATAATTGGTGCGCATAACTCCTTTCCATAGCCCTTTTGTTGATAATGTGAGTCTACGCCTAAATTTAATATGCATAGAAATGGTGTATATTCTAATTTATTTTTCATTTTCATGGCTTTATTTTTCATTTCAATTGAAATTGTATTATAAGGTTTTTGTTTTTTTAAAAAATTAATACCTAGTTTTCTAATTATCTTCAATCCTCCTACCATTAATTCTCTTAAAAGTGTAAAATTACTATCCTTCCCTGATAGCAGTGTAATTACTCCTTTAGATTCATTATGAACAAATACAATTCCATATTTCAAACAATATTTAATAAAAAAAGTCATGAGCAATGAAAGTTTATCCAATCTTTTTTTATCGGATAATGGAAGAAAATACACGACCAACGGATCATTTTCAAATGCATTAGTCAGTATTTCACTTGCTCTTTTAATATGAGTCTCTTTATTTTCTAATTTAATAAGACCATATTCTTCCCCTTTTTCACTTAATTTTTCAAACATTTTATTATTATAAATATTCTTTAGTATTTTTAATTATTCACAAGTTAGAAATTTTTTGTAAAAAGTTGAAATCTTTTCATTAGATTAGATTGGGAATTTAAATGAAAAATTGAATAAAAAATGTAAAGTTAAAAAATCAAGATTTTTTCTTACTTTCAAAGTACTTTCTTACGACCAATTCTAAAACGTTCATTGGCATGGCTCCGTTATTAAGAACGACATCGTGAAAATCTTTAATATTAAATTCATTTCTTAATTCATCTTGAGCCATTTCGCGAAATCGCAATAACTCCATCATTCCAATTTTATACGAGCACGATTGTCCTGGACTCACAATATATCGTTCAATTTCTGCGGTAACATCGTATTCAGGCAAGCCAGTATTACTTAATAGGTATTCTATTGCTTTTTCTCTTGACCATTTCTTAACATGGATGCCCTTATCGACGACTACACGAACAGCACGAAATAATTCACCTTGTAACCGTCCTAAATTGCTGAAGGGGTCATCTTGATACCCATATTCCCACGCTAATTGTTCTGCATAGAGCGCCCACCCTTCAATATAGGAATTAAACAAACCAAACTTGCGAAATAATGGAAGGCCTTATTTTGAGCGAGTGTTAGTTGAAATGCATGTTCGGGAATTGCCTCGTGATAGGCAAGGGTTCTCATTCCAAATTTGAAAACATCGCTAGGTTTGCGTAGATTAACTTGCATTGCAGCGGGTCTGACGCCATCCAGTGATGCAGGATTTCCAAATGCTACGGGAGCGTCCTTTTCTTTAAATTCAGGGATCCTTCTCACTTCAATCTTTTCTATGGGTTAAGAATTAAACATTTTTCCTATATTCTTGTTGATTTCGTCGATGATTTCATGATAATCTTTTATTATTTGAGCACGAGCGTCATCTGTATTTGGATACTGAAAGCGCTCTTCCTTTGTCAGGTCTATCATGTGCTCTGCTACGCTTTTACTGGTATATCCTTGTTTGTCGAGTATGGTCCGCATTTCAGCTTGAATTCTGGAAATTTCTTCCAAGCCAATTTCGTAAACTTGTTCTGGAGTGAGATCTTATGTGGTATGAATGCGCAATAAATAAGCGTAATAATCAATATCATTGGGGAATGTCCAAGCACCTGTTTCAGTTGGAGCTTTAGGTTTCAAGCTTTCAAAGTAATGAATCATTTTTTCATACGCAGGATAAACGGTATTCTTTAGTTCTTCTTGAACTTTTTGAAAGAATGCTTCCTTTTGTTTTTCATCAACTTTTTTTACGGATTCCAACTTTTCCACAAATGAAGCATATAAAACATTTTCTTGAATTGGTTTAGCAATAAAATCTCTCATCTGTGATAGCACCTTTTCCACCACAAATTTTGGAGGAATGATTCCTTCTAAATCGTGCGAGCATTGCACGATTAACGAGAAGATTAATATTAAATGGAAGACCAAAAATGGATTTATAAGTCCAAACTAAGCCAATTATTGCGCTTAATCCAATCATAATGTATTTAAGAATTTTCCCCCAAGTATATTGAGAGATCCAAATAAAAACAAGAATCAAGCTGATAACAACAATTCTCATATCTGGTTGCGACACTTCAGCAAAGCGGAGCAAGTGCGGCAGGTCCACCGAAGGATACATATTTAGCTGTGCACTTATCGTAGCGGCGCGAATAGCGCGTAATTCTATTTAATCTTAAATTAAGATTCAATGTACTTCTATTTAAAAGTCTAGTTGATATCTTTTTTTCAAAATCACTTTAAAAGAACGCAATTTTTTCATTTATGACTTTTAAGAGTCTTTTAAGTGTGGATACTTGTTCTAGAGTAGATTTACGAGCAGTTACATCTCGGTCAATGATTTTCAAAGTTGAAATTTGTTTCTTAATTCCTCAAAAATTTTTTTTAATTGCTTAGAATTTTCTTCACTTTTTCTCAAAATTCCTCAGATTCGACAAACTATTTTTTCATCTTTAAATACAAGGAAAGTGAGAAGTACCAAGTGAGAGGGATTATGTCGGAAACTTGATATGTGGAGGATATATGAAAGACCGTGGGATTTTTTAAGAAAAATTTTGATATAATTACAGAAATTTTTCAACAGTAATACGCACTTATCAAAAGATTCCTAAAAAAAAGCCTCCACTAAAGGGTCCAGTAGACCCTCCCAAAGAAATAGATCTTCCAAGGAGAGGAGGGAGAGGTGGAGGAAACGGAAGCTTAGGTGGTGGAAGCAAGTTGGGAAAACAACTTCTTGGAGGTGCGGTGGAAGCCATGGAAAAGTGGGAAAAAAGATAAAAAAAGAATATACGATGAGTATGCAGATCCTTGATAAGATATTCGAAGAAAAGAGGAGACGATGATGAAAAAAAAAGAACCATGTGGATTTATTTATAAAAATACTAATGTAAAAAATCAAAAGAACTATATTGGAAAGGTGGAAATAAAGAGATTTAAGGAAAAGAATAAAGAACCGCTCCAAGGTCGGTGGGAAGAGCACTTGGCTGACGCAAAGAGATTAAAAGATAAAAGAGAAGCAAATCCCGATCAAAAGGTACGAGGAACGCATTTTGAGAATGCTATTGCCAAACATGGTTCAGAAGCGTTCACATTAGAAAAAATTGATACTGCGTATAGCTTAGAAGAATTAAATCAGAAAGAAACACATTATATTAAAGAATATGATTCAATGAATCCAGATAAAGGCTATAACATGACAGAAGGTGGGGAGGATGTAACAATGCGTCCAGAAGTTTTAAAAGAAAAGAATGAAAAGATATCGCAATTTTGGCAAGATAATCCCCAAGCAGCAAAAGAATTGGGTGAAAAGATATCGAAATATTATAAAGATAATCCCCAAGCAGCAAAAGAAAAGGGTGAGAAAGTATCGCAATATTATCAAGATAATCCCCAAGCAACAAAAGAAATAGGTGAGAAAATATCGCAATATTATAAAAATAATCCTCAGGCATTAAAAGAAAGGAATGCGAATATATCGCAATTTTGGCAAGAGAATCCCCAAGCAGCAAAAGAAAGACGTGAGAAGCAATCGCAATTTTATAAAAATAATCCCCAAGCATTAAAAGAAAGGGCTGAGAAACAATCGCAATTTTGGCAAGATAATCCCCAAGCAACAACAGAAATGGGTGAGAATGTGTCGCAATATTATCAAAATAATCCCCAAGCAGCAAAAGAAAGACGTGAGAAGCAATCGCAATTTTATAAAAATAATCCTCAGGCATTAAAAGAAAGGAATGCGAATATATCGCAATATTATAAAGAAAATCCCCAAGCATTAAAAGAAAGGAATGAAAAACTTCGGAAAGAAATTTCAAATTTAGAAGAATTCATGACAGATATAAAAAATCAAATGCTTCGAAAGGATGTGGCACAAAAGTATGACATATCAGGTTCAACAATTAACGCGAGGATAAAAGAAACATTTGGTCCTGCTGGTCCAAAAAATTATAGCGAATTAAAAAGTTATTTAGAAGATAAAGAAATAAAAGATGTTTTAAAAGATATTGAGGAGAAAAACAATCAAGAAAAAAACGCTAATACGAATAATGAAATTCAAAAAGAAGACAGGAACGATATTGAAAGCATTAATGAGGGTTCAACTAAAGATGGCAAAAAAGATCTTGAGGGAATTAATGATACACAAGATAAAGAAGGGAAGAATAACACTGAGACAAACTCTGTAAATCCTGATAAAGATAAAAACGAGGGAAAAATTAATGAATATAAAGATAAGAACAATGATCGGGATACTATCACCGATGAACTGAATCAAAAACCAAATGAAAGATCTAATGGATTACAAAATGAAATTAAATCCAAAGAATCAATAGAACAAGGCGACCTGGATGAAAAATACAAAAATGAAGAAATCACTACTGATAATAGCAACAAGAATGATCTTGAGATAAATTCTGAAAGTCCCGATGAAGATAAAAATGAGGGAAAAAATAACGATGGTCTAGATGAAAATAATGATAATAATGTAGAAAATAATCTTGATAATATAAATCAAGAATTAAATGAGACAAAAGAGGGTATAAAATCAGGTGAGGTAATAGAACAAGGAGATCTTAACAATTTGGAAAGCGATTTGGAAGAACAAAATGAAAATAATGATGATAATGAAGATAAACAGCAATTAAATGATTGGGTAGAAGAGCAAGTTGACAATGAAGAAAATGAAGAATCTTCTGAAAGAATTGATAACGATTCTAATGATGAAACGACAGATAAGAATCAAGGAGAATCTACAGGTGATACTAAGGAAGAGTCAAAAGAAGAATCTTTTGAACTAAAAATGGATGAGAAACAAATAAACGAAAAACCGAATAATAACAGACCAGAAACCATCAATGATAAAAATGTTAATGAAAAGCCAAATGACAACAATAATATAACAATTTGGGATGATCGAATTGAGGAGAAACCTAAGAATGATGCTTCGGTGACTACATGGGATGGTTCAATCGAAGAAAAACCGCAAAATGATGAAAATTTAACGATATTAGATGATCCTCCTGTTGAAACTCCAAATTCCTTTGATCCTGATTATAACGGCGTTAACTCAAGTTCGGGAGAATTTAACGAAGATTTTGACGGATTAAATGAAGACCATAAAGATAATGGAAAGGATTACGATAATATCAATGAAAAAACTAGTTATAATGGCAAGGACTTTGATGGAATTAATGAAAGCCATGACGAGAATGGAAAGGATTACGAAGGCATCAATGAAAGATCTGGTGATACGGGTAAGGATTTTGACGGGATTAACGAGACATCTGAAGATAATGGAAAGGATTACGATACTATTAACGAAAATTCTGATTATTGAGATTTAAAATGGTTATAATAATTGAAGTGTTTTTAATTCTATTTCTATTTAAAAAAGATATTGCTTATCTAATACTGGGTTTCAATCAACGGGTTTTTATACAAGAACTTAGAAATAATTACAATATGTTAATTTTGAAATTTATCCGTAAAAGAAAAAAGCTAAAATGATGACAGAGGACTTTTTTAGAAGCGAAAAATATTATTGGCTGGCACGGATCAATGTCACGCAGGCGCCCGTGCCTTTTGAACCCAAGATCGTGCCAGATAGAACTCTATCCGCGTTTCAGGACCCTGAATATATAAGGACATTCTTGTACGATCCATTTGGAACGAATCCAGCTTCAACGTACGGATTAGAGCTGACGACAGGAAAAAGACTCAAGTGGAGATTCTATACAAGAGCACATTCAAAATTTGATGCCATTGAATTGGGACACGCTTGGCTTTCGAATCTTAAATATAAATTCATCGCATTGGATGGAATTATTGAGCCAAAAATGATAAAAAAAGGAAATGACGCAAAAAACCTGAATACATTAGAAGAAATCGTATTTCCCGGGGTATTATACAAGAAAAAGATCAATATTATTGAAAGATTCATTAACGCTTTTTATAGCGTTAGAAATTGTAAAGTTAAATTATTCATTTTGTGGAAAGAAAACCCTAAAAAAATGCCTAAAGCGGAATTTGGGCCCGAAAGGTCAACCTTTCGCATTAGAATATTCGTTAATTATGATACAAGTTCTTTAGACATCATGGAACAAAAGCGCCTCAAGGGAATCTTGAGATTTTTCTACATGGGTGTTGAAAGTATAAGAGGGGATAGGGCATTCGTGCGACATCCACCTGATGTAACGTTATTAGATGTTTTAGGAGGGAATGTATTTGAAGACCATGACACGGGACTGAAATCGTTCAATGATACTAAGGTTAATTTCGACTTTCCCGACAATTTGCCCTTGCCTAGACTTCCCATTTTGGAACGTGAGAACGTTAGATACATAGATGTTGATGATCAGTTTATAAATGAAGCTATCTCAATTGGCATACACGTATCAAGGGGAGTGATCTCTCGACAAATTACTTTTGTTCCGATCAACAAGCTCCCTCAAGATTTAGCCATATTTGGCAAATCAGGGAGCGGAAAGACTTATTTTCTTGCTCGATTTGTGGAAGAGCTCAGCCGTAAAGCAAAAAATGTCGGTATTTTAGTACTAAATGTTGCCAAGCAATCGCAAGAGATTTATTACGAGAATTTCAAGGTAATTAAATTTTCTGATGATAACTTCCACATACCCTATTTTCATAACGAAGAAAAACAAATGCTCAAAAAAAATCTTCAAGAGACTGCCACTTGGATATGCGCTTCGTTAGGACTGAAAAATGTGTTTGAAAAAATAATCTATCGTTCTGAAATAGGTTTCATTGAATTAGAAGGCAAGTTACCCAATTTTTTCATCAAATTGCTGGAGGGCGTGGAAAATTACATGAATAAAAATCAATACGGACCAGAGGAGCAAGCAAATCTAATGCAAGTCTTTAGGAACCGCAAGAATGTTTTCAACGAACATAAGATACAAAAAGTGCTCCAATTATCCAAAAATTTGCCAAAGTGGGTGATGAATTGGATGAATGGCGAAAAAATCTTTCTCGATTTGTCAATGTGCAGTAAATTCGTCAAGACAGTAATTATAAACGCCATTTTCCAACTTTTAAGAACAATTACAAGAGACTTCGAAGCAGAGGAGTTAAAACAACTCATTGTCATTGACGAGGCACACGCAATCTTGGAAAAACCCATAACGACAAATAGCGACGACGCCGATTTCATAACGAAAGAACAAATGGCCAAGATATTTTCTGAATTGTTAAAGGAATACCGTAGCAGAGGGATAGGATTCGTTATCGCGGATCAATCTCCCAAAAGTTTATTCGACGATGTCGTGACTCAGCCAAGCATAAAAGTTGTTTTTAGAAGCGATTACCCGAACAACTTGCTTTTTTCCGAAGACCCAAAAGAACGACAAATGCTGACGCAATTAGAAAACAGGCTTGCCTTGGTCATTAACGGGGCGACAGGAGAGAAATATATTATCAAGACACTAGATTATAAGAGAGATAAATCTTAATGTAATCACTTGTTAAAAACTCATTAGAATTGATATTAGTGATGAAAAAAATGAACTTGAAATCGTGAATGATTAGATTATTAGATTATTATTTATACAACTAAAATTTTTAGAAATTCAATAATCTCCTTGAATTTAAAATTAATTGATTATTATTTACTTTTAAATATTAAATACAAGGTTACTCCCATAGAAATTATCAGAGGATTATAACTTTTGAAAGAATGATTATAATGCCATTTGTTAGGTATAAAGGAAAAAAATACGAAATAGAAGGTAAATATTTAGATTTACAATCTCAAGATATTTATGATATAACTCTCATTGAAGGATTAGAAAATCTTATTCATCTAAAAGCCTTAAATCTTAGAAATAATCAAATTACTGAAATTAAGGGGTTAAGTAAGCTTAAAAAATTAGAAAGACTATATCTTAACAGGAATCAAATTGTAGAAATCAAGGGCTTGGATGCGCTTCAAAATTTACAAATATTATACCTTGATAGGAATCAAATTACAGAAATCAAGGGCTTGGATGCGCTTCATAATTTACAATCGTTATATCTTGACGGGAATCAAATAAAAGACCCTGAAGAAGAATATTTGATTCAAAGGGCTTCTAATGCTCAAGAATTTGTTGAATATTGCAAATCCAAAAAAATTAGGCAAAATATTCCCTTTATAAATTTCAATAAAAAATTATCATTTAACGAAAATATTGATTATTTCAGAAGAAATCTAATGGAGATAACTGATAATTCATTTTTTGTGAATATAGGAACACATAAAGAATCCAAGAAAATTAAGGGGGAGCAAAATGCTATTTTTTTAATGAACAAGCCAAATGAGATTAATCTATCAAATAAAGACTTTAACAATTATAAAGATATAATAATCCATCTCGTTCAATTACATTCCTTAAAAGGGATTAAATTCATTAAAAAAAATAAATTAGAACATTTTAATTTTGTAATAAGTCATTTTTGGGATGATTATGAGATTGAAAAAAATAATGTATTACTTTACAACGACGAATATGGATCACGAGTGAACAATAAAATTAAAGAAATGCTAGATCTTTCAGTGAATACAAAAGTTAAAATGTTTAATGCAAACAAACCTGATATCATAATATTTCCTGAAAATTCAATTCCAAAAATATTGATAAATTATCTTAAAGAGTTTTCAAAAACTAATGAACTCCTCATTATAGGTGGTATTGAACACGAAAGAGGAAAATCAAAATTCACCAACAAGGCAATCATTATTGATAAGGGAATAATGAGCTATCAGGTGAAACAAACTCCAGTATGGATATGGGATAAAGAAAATAGAACATATATGAAAGAGAATATTAAATGTGAACATTTACCAGAAATAAACATATTTAACACTTCATTTGGAAGAATAGCTATTTTTATCTGTAAGGATTTCTTGCGATTAAGTGAAATCATACCATACTGGGTTTCAAGAAATCAAATTGATTTTGTAATCATTCCATCCTTGACAACAAAAGTATTACCTTTTCAAGCGAGATTATTAAGTGTACTTAATTATCCTCAATGCATAAATACCAAATTCATTTTTAATAATATAGGAGAATACGGAGGATCAGAGTTATTCTCTGTTGAGGATAATTGGAGAATAGAAGAGAACTATAGACTTAATAAACATGATAATGTGGGTGAAACCATCGTTACTAGAAAGATTGAACGCATAAAATCAAAATACTTAGATCTTGTTAGCAAGGAAATGAAAAATTGCAAAGAAGATCCTGAAAAATTTAAAAAACTTCAAGTCTATAAAAAAAAAATTGAATCAGACCGCATACCTTATACATTCACTAAGAATTTATCACTTGAGTGGCATAATGGAACTCCTCATATTACGGAAACTATCATTATTAAGGCTTCAGAATTATTTGGGGAAAAATTGGAGGGTTATTGTATAAGATGTAAAAAAAAGATTTTTTTCAATCGTTATAAGCCCTATTGTTATGATGACTGGCAAGATTGGGTACGATGGAATAATCCATTTTATACAGAAAGATATTGTCATAAATGTGGAGAACCTTATGGAGCAACAAAAAGTAAACCTTTTTGTAATAATTGTTATTGGAGTTAGAAAAACACAATTTTTTATTAATAAACGGGTTTAACATAATTAAAAATTATGAAACTGACTTAATCCTTTTTAAAACAAAAAAAAATTTTACTGACAATTTAATTCTTTTTTAAGGACTTGGCACTTCGAGAAATTCCACTTTTACCTTTTTTTTTCCTTCACCCTAATAATAATTAAAATTCCAAATATAATGATGGATGGAATGATATTCCATAAAAATATTATTAAAATTATTAGCCAATTTAATATACTATATCCTAATGTATTTATTATAACACTTATTACAAATGTAATTAATAGAATCAATAATCCCATCAACGTTAATAATCGTGTTGTTATTCCAATTTTGTTATAATTTTTCTGATATTTATGTAAATTAACTAATTGGATTTTATAATCGTCTTCAAATGAATACTCGTCTATATTAATCATTATTTTTCTAAAATTATGATGCTTCCAACCTCTAACTCCACAAATCGATTTGCTTATTCCCTTGGTTCTATTTTCTCTTAAATTATAAATAAAATTTGCTGAACTGAAACCAAAATAAATTACAAATGATATTATCATCGATAATTTTCCCCCTGCATTAAAAATATCCATAATGTAAACTAATAAAAAACTAAATGCTGTCACTAATGCTAGGTTTATCTCTAAAAATTTATATCTTCGTTCTTCAGCTAATCTTACAATTTCATTGGCTCTTGAAATATTAAATCTTAAATCTTCCTTAATATTAATATTCGGTTTTTTTGCCATACATATAATTTACCATTTCTAGTTTAATATTTGTAATTAATAACGAAATAATAATAAATACGAAATTTTCTTGAAAATATTGGTGCTGTTTTTAAGATTCCTTTCTAATAGGATTACATGTTAAATCTTACAGAAATGCTAGAATTAAGGTTATTGTATTTAATTCTAATTTTTGTGCAAACAGGGCTTAGCGCCATATTTTACATTTATCGCAGAAAAGCGCGCGAGTTATCAAAATTAAAGGTCCTAATAACAATTCTGATCGTTTTTTCGTTCTCGATTCAGATTATAGATTCAATCCCTTATCTTTTCATTGATATATTTCAATTTCCCGAAATTAATATCATTTTTAGTAATATCTTTCTCTTTGCGATAAGCATCTCGACAATTTTATTTCTAATTGCTGTTATTGAAAAAGAACAAAATGTTTTAAAGAAATAAGTTGAAGTGGGTGTTAAATAATTTTGTTGACTTTAAATATTTCAATTCGAATAATTTATTAATGGCAAATTTCCCCCCCCTTGCTTATAAATCAGATAATATTTTCGAAGAAGTTTTGAATGAAACGCTGTTCGGATTAGAGGCGTGGTGCGTAGAATTTAACGGTTTTTGTTTAACATTTTTTTGGTATTTGAAATATATTTTTGTTTTTATCTTGTTGTCCATAGGCATTTCAACTCTTTTAAGGTTAAGAGGGATTTATTTTCAAATAAGACCGAGTAACAAGGAATTAAGCAGAGTTAAAATGAGTCATATCGATAAGGCTCGCATAGGATTAGGTACTTTTTACATCGTTTTTGCTATCGGGATATTGTTTAACTTCATGACGTATTTTTTAATATATGTTTTAGATCCATTGCCCGACCGGTTAATTTTTAATTTTTTGAATTTTGGTGGGTATATCGATCCGTTTTACATGAACCGCATAGAAGATCTTGACGCTGCGCAATACCCTCACGAGAAAACCATTTATTATTGCGTTGCGATGTGTTCTTTTATTGCGATTTTGGACATCGTGATAAGCGTTTGGTACATGATAAATAACAACCGCTTTAATCCGAAAATCATGATGACTCTTTTAATAGGAGGGGTTACAAATGGAATTTTAACCGGATTTACGACCTGCCTTCCGTTTTTTTTATAATTAATAATAAAAATTCAACATAAATCGATGTATATGAAAGAAATGAAAATTATAATGTTTAAATTAGGCTATGTTTTGGACTTTGAAATAGAAAAAGTAAAGACATTTCTGGAGGAGGAGGTACTTTCGGGGAACGCTGACCCGAAGCTTAAAGCGTTGAACCGTGTGTGGAATTTTCCGAAGCTCCAATGAAAGTCTCAAAAACCAATAACAAAAGTATCACGGTTTTTTTGACGGTTTTATCTTTTGAACGATTTCTTGAAAATATCTCGCGTTTTCGGCCTTTTTATAGAGTTCTACTAGTTTAACTACATCTTCTAAGATTTTAGATTTAAATTGCATCAATGATTTCGAACGTTTTTCCATGACGGCAATTTTATTTCTTGTAGTAAAGACGTGTGCAAAATTATTTCTCTCGTCTGATAATTCGGATATTATCGAAAATAGTTGGCTTCCTTTAATCCCGTGTTCGCCTGATTTAAGCGACTGTCTTAAAGTTCCAAAACACGCAGACGCGGATTTTCTGCCTTCTGAATCAAAAGGATCCGAGTCCATGACTTCTTCGCACATCCAAGAGATGAAACTTTCTCGAATTAATTGTAAGGCCGTAGAAAAATCCATTTTTCGAGTCATTAACAACTCTGCTAAATTAAGTTGCCTGTTCCAGACTTTTAAAGTTTTTGAACCGGATCCATAGATTTTTTCTTTAATTAATTGAATTTCTGGAATGATCCCGTTAATAAAGGAATCCTTGTAGAAATTATCGTACTCTTTAAACACTTCTAATGGAACTCGTTTAAAGGGATCGGGTTTTAAGAGAAACTCAATTTTTTCTAATAACTCTTCACTAACGATTCCGTTATTAACGTACAACATTACTTTTTGCAAGGTTAAAATGAACCCTTTTAAGGCCTTCACGTTTCCTTTTATCCATTCAAAGGCAGATACATCAAGATTTTTAACGATTAGTTTAATTTGAGAAATTTCTTGCTGTAGCATTATTAATTGATCCAACTCTATAAAATTTGAATCCTTATCTTTGCCCTGAAATATGGCGTAATAAATTTTCTCTAATTTGTTCGAAGAAATGTTTTCAAAATAGTAAATAAAAGAAAATAGGAGGCTTTGGAACAATCGAAATCCGTGAGTAATGTCAACGATTACTGAACTGTTTTCAATCTTGTTAAACGCTTGGACGAGCAAGTTAAGAAACGACCAGATTTCGTTTTTATTCTCGATGTTCGGAAATTCAATTCCAATAATTTCCGAAGTGTCCGAAAAATTTTCCTTAAATAAATCTTTTATGGCCTTTCTACTTCTTCCTAAGCCTTCTTCGGCATAATCAGATTCCCAGCCAATTTCGAAACTTTTAACTCCTTCGGGAGTGTTTGGATATAGGACTAAAATTCTATTTGGAACTTGGCTTTTTTCTTCTTTTAGATACGTTAATAGAGCGTGACTGGCATACCAATGGTTTAACCTGAATACTTCTCGCTGATTTTCATTAAAAATGTAGTTCGTATCGTCATAAAACCTTGAGTTCCCCAATACAGAAACAAAAGTGATATTTTCCATGATATTCACCTTAAAAATATATTACATCATTATTTAAATTTAAAACTTTTTTTTTAAAAATGAAGAAATAGTTACGTCCGTTTTCGACGGAGAATCCTA
>JAUXAJ010000149.1 GCA_030620005.1 Promethearchaeota archaeon
ATACAAATAATTAAAAATTAACCTATCTTTTTTCTTAATTGGTTATTTGATCAAAAATTATTTGGAATTGGTGAAAAGAAAACAACATGCCTTTCACGAAGGAAGATGTTACAAAATTAGCTTTCAGAAGATATAAATCGAACGAGAATCTGGAAAAATCTATTTGGTATTTAGCAGAGCTCTGCGTTACTATCAATAAAAACGTAATAGATGGTTATAACATCAAACCACTTGAGACAGACAATTTAGTGCTATTAATTAGACCGGATGTGAACGGAGAAGTCATCAAACCTACGAAAGAAGAAATTTCTGAAGTGGCTGAAATCATTTATCTCGAAAATCCACCAAAAAGCCAGCTTTATTGGTTTATAGGAGAAAAAACTCTCCTATTAGAAGAAATCAAAAGAATAATTGGTAATAATATAGATAACAACTAATCGTTTGATTATTATTTGTTTGTTTGTTTGTTAGTTAGTTAGTTAGTTAGTTAGTTAGTTAGTTAGTTAGTTAGTTAGTTAGTTAGTTAGTTAGTTAGTTAGTTAGTTAGTTAGTTAGTTAGTTAGTTAGTTAGTTAGTTAGTTTTAAAATAGTTTTAAAATTTGAAAAAAAAAAGATCTATTTTAATTTTAGTTGGTTTTGTTTAAAATCTTATTGTGTAGCTGACGTGATATTACACTCATCCACTTTAATCGTTGGCACAAAAGTAGGAGTGGGGACTTCCCACCACCTGATTTGCTTAACATCTTTACCAATTGCAGATATTCTCGAAAGCATCCCAAGCAAGTTGTCTTTTAAACGTATTTTTCTAATAGGTTCTTTAATTTCTCCATTTTCAATAAGGAGTATTCCATCCCTGGGAATGGTTGAAAAGGTTCCTTCGATCATGTTAGTGAATCTTGTATACCAATTGGACGTTAGGTAAATGGTAGGTTTTCTACTTTCAGATATGATTTCTTCTAATGAATAGTCTCCGCCTTTATAAACCGTGTTGGAAGGCCCTGGAGCTAGAAACCTTGAACCAATCCCAAAATCAAAGAATATTGAACTTCCAGTACTTTTAGTCTGATTCATTTTAGCCGTGGAAGTGTTATGCAATAAATTCTCAAGTATTCCGCCAGAAATGATTGGAGTCTTACCTGTTGGGGTTCCTTCAACATCGAAAGGGCGACTACCTAATCCTTCTCCAATTAACGCATCGTCAGCTATACTAAGTTGCTCTGGAGCTATTTTTTTTCCAAGTAGGTCGTTATTAAGTGGGCTCATGCCAATCATCATTTTAATAGGGTGTGCTCCATCAGTAATTTGCCCTAGAACATTTGCAGCGACAGTTGGACTCATTATTAAATCGTACTTTCCCGGTTTGCCTTGTGTACCTCCTACGGACATTTTCGCTAGCTTACCTGCCGAAGTACCCGCGTTAATGAATTTTTTATCAATGTCAGAAAGGGACCTGCCACATTCGATATCTTGTCCGCTACTTTGTCCGTCAACAAAAGCTCGTATTGTTAGACGATAGTAAGAAACGCTATAAGAACCACCCATTCCATGACTAGTCATCAAATCGATTTTAGATTCTCCAAAATAAAGGGCTCCTGCTACCTTTTTGGCACCTTCGTCTAATGACGATTGGATGGCAGAATTTACTAGTTCGGGAGCCTTTTCCGAAAAATCTTTAATTTTTTGGTCGTAAAGTCCTTCAATCGATTCATACGATTTGTTTTCTGCTTCCATCCCTCCATAAAGGAAGCTATTTGGCATTTTATCAAGAAATTTTGCCGTTCTGCTAATCGTACTTCTAATTTTTTCGTGTGTAGGTGCTTCGATATCAACCTGACTTGTTTTTTGTCCTTTTGCCAGAAATAATTCTAAAGTATTCTGATTCCACACTTTTGAGTTATCGATTGCGGAATTAGAAAATCGAATTTGATACGTTTTTCCTTTATTCATTTGCGCTATGATTTCGTTTATTCCTTCTTTTTGAGCAATTCTGATTGCTAAATTAATTAATTTTTCACTATCACTCATTTTTAATAACCTCCTAAGCGAATATTTCTCATTCGAACATGTGCGCCTCCCATCCAAACAGGAGCTCCTTGCATTGGTTCACCTTTTCCACATAATCCAGGTACTGCGCTAAATTCTTTAGATACGGCGTCAACACTACCTAAAATGCCGAATGTTGTTAATTCAAGTATTGGTCGACGAATCATTGTATCTGTTATTTCTCCATTTTTAATTAAATAGCACTCCAGACCTACATAAAGGCTCTGGAAGCGCCTATCGTCGATATTCCATTCAGTAAAACTTTTCATGTATATCCCTTCCTTAACGTCTTCAAATAAGTCATCACGCGAATGGTTTCCTGGAGCAAAATACGTGTTAGCCATTCGAGTAATTGGTTCTCTTTTGTACCCAATGGCACGGGCAGCGCCATTTGAACTAATTCCATACCTGCTTGCGTATTCGCGGTTTAAAAATAATTCGTTTAGCATTCCGTCCTTAATGAGATATCTTGGACGGGCTTTAACACATTCATCGTCGTAAAGATAATAACCAGAACTACCGGGGATGGTAGGGTCGTCTATGATTGTAACAATATCATTTCCCATTTTAATTTCACCGAGCTTTCCGTCTTTTAGCAAGTCAAAATAGAAGGATTCGCCAGCTTGCGCGCCTTCCCGACCTAAAATGCGATCGGCTTCGCTTGGGTGGCCTACATTTTCGTGCGCCATTATTCCTGCGACTTCTTCGCTCACGATGACATCAACTTTACCAAGCTTCATTTCTATAGCATTTAGCGCGGCACTTACTAACGCTGCATTGTCTTGAATTATTGCATCTTCAGTGTTGTTCTCCTCGATAAACTCCCATCCAGCAGTTCCTCCTATTTCTTGCCTTCTTTGTTCGGTACCAATTTTCCCCTTTGCCGTATTAAAAGAATGAATCGAAATTATAGAGTTTTCAGATTCAACCTTGGAACCTTCGCTAGTAACAATATATTTTTCGTCAGAATATAGAAGTAATAATGTTGTCCTAGTGGGTAGTTTACGGCGGAATTCTTTTTTCAGCCTTTTATCTATGTCAACGACGAATTCATGTTTTTCTTCAATCGAAACATCTTGAAACTTTCGCTTTACTGGAGTTTTCCACCTTGCTTGAACAATATCTTCTTCTGAAAAAGTAATGGGTATTTTCCTGTTACTGGAACGCGCCATTTTTATGGCTTCTTGAATTACTTTTTCAATGTTTTTTTTCTCCAACTTTGCAGTGGAGCAGAATCCCATGCCTCCACTTGCAAGAACGCGTATAGCAATCCCACTTAATGGGGAAATTCCGCCTCCAAGAATTACACCGTTTCTCGCAGTATAACTTTCATCCCTCGAAGAAACAAATCTAGCTTCGATGTAACTTGCTCCTTGAGAAATACCATTATCCACGGCATGATCCGCAATGTCTTTTCCATTTTCCATATAATATCAGTATTTTCTACTTTTTAATTATCTATTAAATCCTTTCGTTGTTAATAATGATGTTTTTCTTAAAATTCTATGTACTTTTATCGTTTAAGCTTTTAAATAGTTTTATCTACTGAAGATTTTTTTTTTAATATTAAACTCGAAATAGTAGAGATTATAATAAATAGTTTAATAATTATAATTGAACTTTCTGAACGATAAATAAAAATTTGTAATTTACTTATTTTTCAGTTAGCATATTATTAAACGAAATAAATCAAGTTTTTGTAAAGTGTTAAAATGGCCAAAAAGAAAAAGCCCGAAGACTCAAAACAAACATCACTATTTGCATTTACCGAGAAATCTCGCCCAAAAGGAAAAAAGACTGAAAAAATACGGGAAGAGAAAGAAAAGAGCAAAACAATTGAAGAAAAAACGCAAAAAAAGGTGGCTGCGACTAAGCCAAAAAAACCAGCGGAGAAAGCGCAGGAAGATTTAGAAGTTGTAAAAATTCCTGCTGACAAATATTTCACGGGAAATGACCAACCTTTTGGTTTAAAAGAAGGAGACATTAAATTAGAGCATGTTAAAAGAGAATCCGCAAGTTCAAAATACATCCGCTATTTAATTAAAAAGGGAGGTCTTGTTCAAGACTTAGAACGAGAATTGTTATTAGATGTAGATTACGATGGTGGACAAAACAAAGCCTATTGTAAATTTTACGATTTAGATTCAGATGAAATCAAAATATGGATTGATACAACTGGTCACGAACCATATTGTCTTAGTAAAAAATCTAAAGCCGAATTAGAATCTAACATTAAACTCACCAATTACGAAGGATTCGTGAGACTTGAAAAAGTTAAGAGAACAGATCTTTTACGCGATAAAGAAATTGATTTAATAAAGATATATGGTAGAACTCCTATTAATATTGGCGGTTCTGGGGAAAACATAAAAAATATACTGGGAGGTGAAGCGTGGGAAGCGGATATCAGATATCATCACAATTACATCTACGATACTGGGATTATCCCTGGTTTGGTCTATAGGATTAAAAATGGTAATATTGAAAAAATTCAACTTGAAGAACAAAAGGATGTTCCCGAAGAAGTTATTAATGAACTCCGTGGTTTGTTCAAGCAGGAAAAAAAAGAGATACAAGAGTTCTCTGAGGCAAATTTAGACATTTTTCTCACTCCAATTCCGGATGTGAAGAGAATGGCAATGGATATTGAAATTAGCATGGGCCCGAACGATTATAAAATTCCCGATCCACGCCAAGCAAACCAAGAAATTATAAGCATATCCTTTGTTGGGACTGACGGATTAAAGCTAGTTTACGTGCTAGAACGAGAAGGTTTTACATACGGAGATCCACACGAAAATTTTCCACCTGACGGTAAAATCGTTTTCTTCAAAAACGAGAAAGACTTGTTGAAAGAAACATTTCGAATAATGTGGGAATATCCTATAGTCGTTACTTTTAACGGAGATAATTTTGATTTAAACTACTTGTTTCATCGAGCGAATAAATTAAAAATAAATAGGGATTTAAATCCGATCCAAGTCAAACGAGGGTTCGGATTTATGTCAAAAGCCGAATGTGAGCTTCGAAAAGGAATCCACATTGATATTTTTAACTTTTTCTTTAATCGAAGCATTTCGGGGTATGCTTTTGGTGGCGCTTACGAAAAGAATTCCTTGGAAGCAATAAGCTCTGCTTTACTAGGGGAAGGAAAGTATCAACACGAAGAAGAGATTCACGAAATGAAGTACAATATTCTTGCGTGGTACAACTTGAAGGATTCGATTTTAACGTTAGAACTAATAAAATTCAACAATTCCCTCGTGTGGAACTTGATTGTTTTATTGTGTAGAATGACCAAAATGCCAATTCACGACATGCTCAGGCATCAAATATCAGCGTGGATAAAAACAATATTGCAGTTTGAGCACCGTCGAAAAGAATATTTAATTCCTAGAAGGTCAGAAATCTTAGAATTGAAAAAAGGAGGGTATTCTAAATCAACCATCGAAGGAAAAGGATTTCAGGGCGGGCACGTGATTAATCCCGTGCCGGGTACTCATTACGATGTGGTTGTAATGGATTTTTCGAGCCTATATCCTTCCATTATTAAGGAATATAATCTCTCATACGAAACAGTAAATTGTCCTCACGACGATTGTAGGGATAATCTCGTAAAAGGAATTTTTTATCACGTATGCACCCATAAAATGGGAATCTTTGCGTATATTGTCGGTTTTTTTAGGGATATTAGAGTGAAATACTTTAAACCAAAATCAAGCGATAAGACACTATCGGAAAAGCAACGTAGTTATTACCAAACAATTCAGCAAGCATTAAAAGTTTTAATAAATGCCTCATTCGGTGTGTTTGGTTCTAAAAATTTCCCCTTGTTTTGTTTACCAGTAGCAGAGAGCATTACAGGAATCGGACAATATTCAATAAAGGAGACTATAAAGAAATCTGAACTAGTGGGCGTTAAGGTGCTCTACGGAGATACTGATTCAGTATTTCTTTTGAATCCAAATAAAAAACAGTTGAAAGAAATTTCTGATTGGAGTAAAGAAGAGCTAGATTTAGATCTAGAAGAGGAAAAAACATACCAATTTTTAGCACTCTCAGAAAGGAAGAAAAATTACATCGGCATCTATAAAGATACGGGACACATCGATATGAAAGGGTTAGTGGCCAAAAAGAAGAACACGCCTGAGTTCATAAAAAAAGTGTTTGGTCAATTAATTGAAATTTTAAAAACCATCACAAACGACGATGAATTCAAGAAAGCTAAAAATGAAATCATTGATATAATTCGAAGTAATTTGAAAAAAATTGGAAAGCCTAACACTTTTACTTTAGAAGATTACGCAATTAATATTGCCTTGCAAAAAAAGATTAGAGATTACGTGAAAGTGGTACCTCAACATGTAAAAGCAGCTTTAGAATTGAGAAAAGTAACGGGAAAAGAATATCAAAAGGGCGAAGTCATAACTTTTATTAAAAGTAAGGGCGCGGTTGGAGCAAAGGCAATTGAATTAGCTAAACTCCAAGATATCGACACCAAAAAGTACAGAGAGCTTCTTCAATCTGCCTTAGAACAAGTATTAGACGCTCTTGGAATATCATTTAATGAAGTAAAGGGGATAAAAAAGATGGATGCGTTTTTTTAAAGTGTGGATCTTAATACATCTGAGAATTCAGAGGCTATTGCGAAAATAAACATCCTTATTGTGCTTTACGAGAATTGATATAAAGGAGAAATGCGTTTTTCTCCTTTAGTTGCAAAAAATTTGGAAAAACTTGGACATTTTAATCTTTTTTTATAATTTATTATCGAATCAGGTCCTCGAATCATATTATTTGAAAATTTTAGCTAAAATAAAAAAACCATGAAATATTTTTAAGAACATGGATACTAATACCCATGGCAATATAGAATTAAAAAATTCACTTTCTAATTTAAATCATCAAGAAAAATTAGAGCGATACAATATAAATCAAAAATACGCTTTATTGACCATCCTGCTTACCATCTTCATCGATGTGCTTGGTTACTCCATGCTTCTTCCCTTGTTACCCACCATTATAACGCAGGATTTTGGAGCTTCGAATTTTACTGTTGGGCTAATGATAGCATCAAACGCTCTTGCCATGTTCTTATTTGCCCCAATGTGGGGGAAAATTAGCGATAAAATCGGCAGAAAGCTCCCTTTAATAGTGTCTCAGATAGGTACGCTTGCTTCTTTCATAATATTAGGGCTTTCTGATTCAATAGCAATTATTTTTCTATCAAGGGTTCTTGATGGCATGATGTCAGGTCAGATGCCAATCATTAGAGCGTATATCTTGGACATTACTGATGAAAAGACTCGTTCTGCTCAAATAGGCAAGTTTACGGCGGGGATGTCGTTTGGTATGATTTTTGGCCCTTCTATCGGCGGTCTCCTTGGAGTAATTAATTGGCGGTTGCCTGCATTTGTTGCTTCAATTCTAGCAACAATTTCAATACTTTTTGTGGTCAAATTTCTCGTCGAAAGCATGCCGAAGGAACGAAGGGAAGAAATAAAACAGCAAAAAAGACAAAATATTAAAGCAAATAACGGAGTAAAAGGAGTCGTTTTTACTAGAGTTGTCTTGTTCCGCCTATTTCAATTATTTATTATCGCTTTAGCATTTACCATGATTTTTTCAACCTTTGCTCTGGTCATGAATATAAGGTACGGTTTTGACGTTGGAATGATAGGAATGTTTGCCACTTTTGCTGGCGTGATAATGATGATAATTGGAGGTGTTTTGATGAAAGTTTTAATAAAAAAGTATGGAGAAAAAAAAATGCTATTTTTTTCCATGGTACTAGCAATATTCGTATTCATGTCATATCCCTTTTTATATGAAGCTTGGATATTATTTATTTTCATTGTACCCTTCATTTTCATGAACATGTTTATTCGCACAATATTACAGACGAATTTATCAAAATCTGTTGACGAAGACCACCAAGGACTCGTTAGCGGATGGACAACTAACATGTTTTCTATAGGACAGATCTTTGCGCCATTATTGGGATATTGGTATTTAGATATTTGGGAGTTCACGATTGTTGGATTGGTTTTTGATGCATATTTTCTTATTGGGATTACTTGTACATTCTTTTCACTCATTCTTCTAATTTTTATTATAGTAGATACCAAAAAACATCCAGAAATGTTTTCATGATCTTAAGACTCATTTAAAAATGTCATTTATTCTAATTTATTCAAATGTAAGACGAGGTTGTTAAATGAATTTCGACGATTATTCAAAGATTTACGATTTAAACTCATTTACGAGCCATAGATCTTCTAGTTGGGATGAAACAGGAGGAAATAACGATGGAGTTCGCATTCGAAGTAAGAAAACAAAAGTTTTAGCAGATATTGAAGGTCCCGGAATCATAAAACACATTTATATTACCATGATTCTTCCTCATCCTTTAGATTTTAGACGCGCGGTTATAAAGATGTTCTGGGACCATGAAGAAAACCCAAGCGTTGAAGTTCCCTTAGGAGATTTTTTTTGCGTGAGCAACTGCAGGTTACGTCCAATTAATTCGCTGATGATTACCGTGAACAGGGCGGCATCCGGAAGTTATGGTCTCAATAGCTATTTTCCCATGCCATTTTCAAGGCACGCACGAATCGAAATTGAAAATCAAGGTCCTAAGCCATTAGGAGGTTTTAATAAGGCTTTATGGTATCACGTGGATTACCAAAAATTAGATGGCCCCTTGCCTGATAAAGCAGGATACTTTCACGCTTATTGGAATAGAGAAAATTTGACGGAGGTTGCCGAAAATATTCCTGAAAATAGTAAGAACTCCCAAATTTGGAATGGGAAAAACGCTACAGGTAAAGACAATTATGTCATTTTAGACATGAAAGGTAATGGCAAGTTAGTCGGATTGGTATTAAATATTGATAATCTATCGAATGTTTGGTATGGCGAAGGAGACGACATGATTTTCGTCGATGACGATACGTGGCCGCCATCTTTTCATGGAACCGGCACGGAGGAGATTTTTGGAGGTGGTGCTTGTCCTCAAGTTGAATATTGCACTCCTTATACTGGTTTCCACCTTATTGAAAATCGGGATTATTCGGGAAATAATGCGATGTATCGGTGGTTTCTTCATGACCCCATCAGGTTTCGAAAAAGAGTAAGATGGACAATTGAACACGGGCACGCGAATAATTTCGAAAACGATTACTCTAGCGTGGCTTTTTGGTACCAAAAAGAGCCTCACGAGAAACTTACAAAACTACCCGATTTACAAGAAAGAATTCCTAGATTTCCCGAGAATTTCGAAGATCTTAGAACTGAAGTCATTGATTTGGGACTTAAGATCTACGGTTTATGGGAAAAATTGAAAGGTAAATTCCCCGCAGAAATCGAAGAATTAGCTCAAGATGTTGTCAACGATCTAATGCAAATTAAACACGAATCTACTAAAGAAAAGTTAAAAAAATTGAAAGACTTGGTTCGGGAAAAATTAAAAGGAATTTTAGACATTTGATTTTTTTTAAAAATAAAACAATTAGATTTTTAAAAGAATTTCACATCATCCCACGCTGCTCGTTCTTTTTCAAAAGGTTTTTCAACTAATTTAATTTCCTTACCTAGCATCATCGTGGATCGTTTTTCAATATCATACGAAGGCCAATCTGGTATGCCATTATGATTTGGATTTCCATTTCGGGCAAAGGCAAGCCAAGTATCCATCATTTTTTCGCTGAGATTTTCAGCATCAGGCCCCTTACCAAAAAATAGATCAAATTTAGGTTGCTCAAGAGTACCAAAAACAAAAGCTAATTCAATGCCATGGCAAGCACCTAATTTCCCATTAAATGCTGGGGATGACCGTGTAAACATATAATGATAAATATTTTCTTGATTAGCTCGTAGAGCCTCGGCATAGCGAATTACAGGAATGTGTAATGCTGCGTCGGTGTGAATCTCCGCAATAATATCAAAAAATTCTGAATCTCCTAAAATCTCTTTATATTTCTCAAATAAAGGTTCAAATTTTTCTTTTTTAAGATTAGATGATTTTTTTATAAATCCGAATAATGCTTGTTTGAGCGCTTCGTCAGTCCACTTTTCTATTATTGATCTTAAAATTAAAGCAGTAATTAGTTTCAGTTCATCTAATGTGCATCCAATTATTATTTCGATATTTTTTCCAGCACCATTTTTGATCGCTTCCATTGGATGTTTTGGTAAAGTATCACCATCAATTCTTGGTGCAAATTCGAGAAATTCCATAGGGTCACGCTCACATACTTTTTTTTGAGCTTTCAAAATTTTTTTAGCAGGTACATTACGTAATTCATCAATATTTCCTGGTTTAAGACCTAACACGCGGAATAATCTTTTTGTAGTTTTTTCATTTGGTTTTGAATCAATATTACCAGCGCTTTGCGAGATTATTCGATGAAATAGCCCCTTAGCAGCGGGCATTGCTAGTAATGTGATAACAGAATGTCCTCCAGCAGATTCTCCAAAGATCGTAACATTATTAGGATCGCCACCAAAGTTTTCTATATTATCCCGTACCCATTTTAGCGCAGCAATTTGATCGAGCAGTCCACTAGTAGCAGTAACTCCTGGAATGTATAAAAACCCAAAAGCACCTAACCGATAATTAATGGTAACAATTACTACATCGCCTCGTCGAGCTAAAGCAGAACCATCATAGAGAGGCATTGCTCCGCTTCCAGCAATAAAAGCACCACCATGTATCCAAAACATTACAGGTCGCTTTTTTTCGTCCGTTCCGGGAGTCCAAACATTTAGCATCAAACAATCTTCACTTTTTTTGGATGCACGTCTAAAAAAAGCTGAAGAAAGTCCCCCCACTGAAATGCATATGGTCCATATTCCGTGGCATCAAGCACGCCATTCCAAGGTCTTTTATCTGCAGGAGGTTTAAAACGCAAATCCCCGATAGGAGGTTCTGTATATGGTATGCCTTTAAACACGTGAATGCCATTATCGATGTATCCTTGGATTTTACCGGATTTGGTCTCTATCACGTCCGTTTTATTCATTTTAACGGGTTTTGTCGTAGTCATTGATTTAAACCGATTAATATTTATAAGTTGCGTGCGTTAATTTAATAGTAAAATTTGAAAATCATTATTAAAAATTATAACAAAATAGTAAAAGAAATTTAAATATTAAATATCTTGCCTCATACTTCTCTCTCTTTTATGGTTAAATTAATTAGGCATTCAATGCCAAATTTTTCAAATAAATCCTTGCTATAGGGCATCCAATCACCTCTATGCTGATTAGGAAAAAAAAATAAAAAATTAGGTTTATTTTGCATTTAAATCTCTCTAACCTCTTAATTCAATGATTTTAAATAATCATTTTTATAAAATCCTATCTTCATTCATTATTTAAATACTATGTGATATTTAGTATCACAATTTATAAATTTATAAATTTGGTGAAAAAGGAATTATCATCTGTTTTTTATAAGGTGGAAAAAAATGATTCCATTCAACTTAAATTTCTCCTTTTGAGCGAAGAAATTCTTTATCTTTAGCGATGAAGTAAACCCATGCGTTCCTAGACATGAGACAGTAATCTTGAGCTCCTAATTCATTAAGAAGTTCGATTCGTAATTTCCTAGCTTCGATGTTTTCCGGGTCAGCTTGAATTAACACGTCTAATATTTGAAGGCCAAGTTGTGATTGATCGTCATTATGTAATTCTCTAATTCTTTTCAAGATTTTATTAGGATCTTCAATGAGATTAAAAATTTCAGTATTCACCTCTTTTTCAGGTCTGGGTAAAAGATGAGCGGGATTATCGTCAAAATAACCATGATACCATCGATAAACATTATAAACGAAGAATTCCGGTCTAGAGTAACGTATTTTAATATAAGGATGTTTTTTAAGATGTTCGGGGACTTCTACAGCATGAATCATCTCTGAAACATGCATTCCTTGGTTGATATAATCTACGACCTGATCGTGTAAAGAGCGGATGACCTCGATATTAGCATTTAAGGCTTTATATATTCTTTTTCCTTTATACATTATCCCTGCTCCGCTACAGAAAATGTACTCCAAATCTAAATTTCGGATTTCTTCCAGAGTCTTGGCCCAGTCCAAGGCAAATCGAGTAGGTTTCCAAGGATTGCCAATGTTTGGAAAAAATCCGATCATTAAATCACCGATAAAGGCAGTCTTTATCTCTGGTACATGCACCCAACACACATCATCAGTTTCAGCACGAGCCGTG
>JAUXAJ010000299.1 GCA_030620005.1 Promethearchaeota archaeon
CCCAATATATTCTAACTATGGCATATCTAAAATCCAAAGGATTTTGAAGTATGGCTGTAAAGTAAACATGTTTTATTATCCCAGGTCCCTCTATATCGGCAATAACTTGAGTTTGTTTGCTCTTAATCTGTATTAAATCTAAATTTTTTCCTCTTTTATCCCAACTAGAGACACGATGACTTGATTTGTTAGCTAATTTATAAAAGCTTTGAAATACATCAAAAGGAATCGTGATCACTTTAGGCTTTTTTAAAGTTGGATAATTCTTTTAAGCATAAAAATTTTATCACAATCTAACGAAAAATATGGTCTGAAAAAAGGAAAAATCAAGAATTTTTACATGGACTCTTTCAATAATTATCTCAAATCTCATATCCCCTTACGAGTCAACGAAGATTAATATTACTATAAACTTTTTATAATAAAATCGAAGACTTAAAGAAATTTTCTTGATGCTAGAAGGAGTTTTTAGATTAATAAAATGAAAAATTTTTAAACTTGAATTTATATTATCTTAGAAAAATAAAGAAAAATTTGGATTTGGATTATTATCCAAAAGTCTTTTTTACGTAAATACCGTAAAATATTATGTCAATAGGTTCAATAAGTTCTAACAAGTCTAAAGAGGGAAAAGCTTGTTAAATTATTCTTATATATAACATTCATAATTTTTTTTTAAGAATATTAATAGAGATTTTTTATGTCAAAATATATGAAAGTTTTTAAATCTTAACATCTACTTTTCATGCACTAAAAATGTTTGCGTGAGGGATAATTTGACTCATGTAATCGTGAATGTAATGTGTCGTTGGGGTACTCCCGGGATGGGTCTTGACTCCAGGGATATGACCTCGTTAGAAAGAAGCCTGTACGGCGCAAAAATACTGCTGGACGAGAACAGGTTCGAGTACGAGGTAAACAGCGTCACCATCCAGCTCGTGGAAGGCACTTCCGACGGCAACATGGTGCGAAAATCTCTCGAATTGCCATTCCGTTATTATGTAGTCGATTGTGGAAACCTGTACTTCACGGAGCCAATCGAGGACATCCTCTTCTACAGCAAGGACGAGTACAATGGTTTAGTAGATCTAGATAGTGACTACTACAAGTATTACAAGATAGTAAAAAAAGTGGCTAGGGTAGTACCCGCCGATCCTCGCGATTCCGAGCAACAAAGAACCGCCCTGACGTAAGCCACCGACCACGCGGTCAAGGATTACTTCAACCAACACACCTTTGCGGACACCACCGCGTCCATGATCGCCGAGATCGGGTACACGGCCACCATGACCATGATCAACACCGCCATATATCCACGGCGTTGATCCTCTTTGGAAGAGATTAGCATATAATTTTAATTTTTTCATTGGATTTTTACAAATGTGGAACGGTTTTCTACGACATTCAATCAAACCCGCCATGAAAGTGGGTGCGAACTCGTAGGAAACTACTGACTTTAGAAAATCTCTTTGAAGAGAGGGTTTATGAAGCCTCTTTGAAGAGATTTTTGTCATGTCAGGCTTCATTTTAGTGGTTATTTTTAGAATGCTCGATGGTCATTTAATATAAAAACAATGTTACAATGTTAGGAAAATTTTTAAAGTAGATAATAATTTATTTTGCCTTTTCTCTAATCAATTTTTTATAAGATTTTAAATTACTTTTAATATCAACAGGCAGATATTTTTTGAAGATATCTACGACAATATTTTCGTCTACTTCTTTACTATTTTTACTATTAATTTCTTGCTCAAATCCTAGAATGAATTGCCGTTGGATATATTCGGGCACTTTATTTATTAGTAAGGAATACATGCTTTTTCCTTTATTCATCCAAATTATCTCAGTATTGCCAATTTTATCTTTTGTTCCTTCACGCTTTTCTATAAGATTTAAATGTTCTTCCTTAACATTTCCATCTAAAGGAAGACCAAGACGCTTGTATTGTTCAATTGGAGCGTCATTTTCTTTCATTAACTCAACTAATAGTTTTATCATGCGCTTTTCAATTTCGGTATCATTAATAGAGTTCTCTTGTTTCGGATCATTCTGGAGATCAAATAACAAACTACCGTAAACATACGAATTTGTAGATGTTTCAGGGACATCTACTATATACTTAATTTTCATGGTTTTACATCCTTTTGTGAAACTAAACTTCTCAGCCAATTCTATAGTGTGAAGTTCCTCTAATGTGAAAATATGGTCCATATGAGTTGGCATGAGAGTATAATTATAAAGCGGTTCATTCCTTGGGTTTGTTGGGGCTCTCATATAGACATATCTTCCGTCAGTAATGTTTACATGTCCACCATGAACTCCAAATAATCCAACTTTGCGAACCTTTGAATCTGAAGCAATTGTCTCTCGAAGAGGTATACCTTGCATTGATTTCGGTATTTCTAAATCGAAAAACTCAAGAATCGTTGGTGCTAGATCAATCGTTTGAACAAGGGCATTCCTTCTTTCATTTCTTTTTTCTGATCTTGGATCCCAAATAAAAAGAGGCGTGTGAACTACTTCATCATAGAGCGGCTGAACAATTTTAGCCCACCAATCTTTTTCACCCAGAAAGAAACCGTGATCAGTATTAACAATTAACATTGTATCCCTCCACATATCGTATTGATCCATTAAATCAAGAACCTTACCTAAATAGGCGTCACACATGCTTACTAAAGCAGCATATTCTAAGCGGCAGTGTTTTACCTGCTCAGGAGTTTCCATTACAATGGAATAATTCGGCCAATCAAAATGTGGTCCTTTATATTCGTGTTTATACAAATCTTTATACTTCTGCAGAGTATAAAAGGGTTCGTGAGGATCAAATGTTTCTACATGAAGAAACCAGTTATCCTCATCGTGATTCATTTTAATAAATTCTAATCCTTTTTTAAATGTTTTTGCTTGAGGTAAATTTTTTTCTTTTTGTAAAAATGTTCTATTCACCCAATCTTGACGCCAAAGCGCTTTATATATTCTATTTGTATATACATGTTCAGGAATTTCCGGATCTTTTACTAAACCTTTCCAAGGATCACCTTCTTGACCTCGAGAAATTTCCCAACTATTATACCGGCTATGGTATGTACAACCTCCATCTTCCCAATAGTGATAATGATCACTTATAAGATGAGTGTAAATACCGCTTTTCTTTAAAATTTCAGGTATCGAATCATCAAAAGGTTCTAAAGGCCCCCAGCTCCTGTGCAAAAAGTTGTATCTACCAGCATGTAATTCTCTTCTGGCGGGCATGCACGGTAGTGAACCCGCATAGCAGTTATCAAACACGACAGTTTTCTCGGCCAACCTCTTGAAATTTGGAGCGTGAACCCATTCACATCCGTATGGAGGTAAAAATTGCCTGTTAAGAGAATCAAACATTATCATCATTACTTTCATGTCTATCGACTCATAATTTTTAACTAATTTTGTTCGAGAATAATTAAAATATCAGAAAACTTGGACGACTTTATAAATGAATGAAGAATTTTAAACTCTTAGATGAAAACTAAAAAAATATTAATTAAAAAAAAATAAAATAAATTAACCTCTTATGATAAGAAATAAAGTGAAATTCAAAAAATTTCGAGCGCTTGTATTTTAATTACTTTTTTTGAAATAGAAATATTGAATAAAAGGAAACAAATATTACAATGGTTTTATACAATATAAAATAGGTGATTTTTTTTTGACATTAATAGAAGAATTGGATTTGTTAAAGAAAAGAATATTATTACGAGAATGGCTTTTAGACGAGTTAAAAAAATTTGAAATAAAATATGGATTTCAAACAATTGAATTCATTGAAAAATGGAGAGCTAGAAAAATTCCTGAGCCAGAAGACCATACAATTTTAGAAGAATTCTTAGAATGGGAAGGTCTTTCAGAAAGCCTCGAAAAAGTTGACAATGAGTTGAGAGAACTTGAAAACCGTATTAAAGAGAGCTGAAGAAGTTACTGAAGAATTATCACTACTTAATCTTAAAAATTTAAAACTCTTGACTCTTAAAATTGCTAATTCTTTCCCTAGTAATGGTAGTTATAGAATAAAGGGTTATTTAAACAGTGATATGTTTATAGAATTATTTGAATTCTTACTTTCAGGCAAAATATTAAAATATTCATACACTCTCGTGCAAAATAAAAAATCTTTACTTCGATATGATAATGCACCGCATCACAAAGAGATCAAAACATTCCCTCATCATAAACATTTAGAAGATAAAATCCAATCTTCAAAAACACCCTATTTAAAAGAGTTTATAAGAGATGTGTTAGATTTAATTTGAAAAAACCGGAAAACTATTAAATTTCCATCTATATTTCAAGAGTAAGTATTTTCCAAGGATATAAATTGTATTTTTTATTATCAATTTCTCTCAATTTATGGTAATTGAAGTTAATTTTCTTTATTCGATCTTTTATTAAAAATCCATCAAGATAAATTAAAGCGGGTTCTTGATTCGCGTTTAATACTCTCAGATATGATTTATTTCCTCTTCTCCACATGTTTATTAATACAATGGGGGGCTCTATAGAGAGAAACGATCGAGTTCTTTCCAAGGATTCATCAATATCACGTATTCTTATTCCTTTTAATTTAAAAAAATAATTATTGGTGAGATTATAAGCTTCACTATGATTTTCATTGTTAGTTACTATTATTGCAAATTCGTATAATCCATCTCTGGTGATCAAATTTCTCATTGAAAAGGTTTTTCGATTTATTACGAATTTCTGACTATTTTTTTGAATGTATAGAAGTCCTTTCTCTTTACTTCTTAACCACAGAAAATCTAGCGTTTGAATTTCGGTTCTCTTGGTTTCTTCCATTCCAAATGGATAATTAATCGTGGAACTTGAAATTTCAAATAAGGGATTCACTATAACGTGATTTAATGAAATTGAGTTTAGGGTAAATTCAAGCCTATTTACTCCTTGGTATTGTTTTATTTCAATTTTAAACGTCTCGTGACTTGTTTTTCCATGAAATACAAGGGAATCTTCAATTTTACCTTGCTTTTTTTCATGTTCTTCTAATATATAGTCGTGAGTGGAATCAAACCGTAATTCATATACTCTTTCGCCTTTCCATGACACTTCAAGACTTTTATTATCACTTGATATTTCAATCCTATAAAAATAATCGTGATTAGGTATGGGAATTTCATCGTTTTCGCGTTTAACTAATGAATACAAATTGTATCCCATTGAAGGTACCTTTGAAATGAACTTCACACGGTTATTTTGATATTCAAATTCAACAATTTCTCCATTATCGTCAATAATAACCTTATCAGAAGTATTCTTTACTTGGCATTTAATGGAAACAAAGTCATTTCGAAAACGGGAAGAAGGATTAAATATTAGAAAGCCCTCATAGTTATTCATTCCAGTATTTGATTTCTGGTTAAGATGTTTTATCAATTTAAAGAGGCTATCGTTAATAAATTTCTTGCATTTCTTTTGGATATCTTTTAGCATGCTGATACTTAACTTTGAAATACTGATTCTTTTTACATCCGTTTTAAATTTTTGATATTCTTCAGCGCTTAGTTGTCGTGCAGAATAATCACCATTGCAAACGAATGGAACTGCATAATTATCGTGTGCTTGTGTTAGTAGCAATTTTTCCCATAGGCTCTCAATAAAAGTAGCCGCGGAACTTTCTTCGAATTCTTTTAAAATACAATTTAAAATTTCTACGGTAATTAAATCAATCTCACAATTTTTATTTTCAAGAAATAAATCGTTTGGAAGAAAAATATAGTCTCCAAGAGAAAATGAATCACGAGTAAATTTGAATTCACCGTTTTTTTCAATAATTTGAACTAATTCTGAACATGAAACAAATTTTCCAAAGATTTCTAAAAATTTTGAAATTCTCCAAACTTCTTTATTATATGGCAATTGCACTACAAAATCTTCAATAGACGAATATATCACATTTTTTAAAAATGGTCGTGAGACCGC
>JAUXAJ010000315.1 GCA_030620005.1 Promethearchaeota archaeon
TGCAATGTCTGTTACTCCTCCTTCCCTGTTAGAACGGGCACCTATTACAGAATTAAGGTATATTACCGCCGACGATTCAGACCACGCACAATGGTCTCCCATTTCTGGTCTATTATCTAAAAAATATGGTGTGCAAGTATATCCACGAACTCCAATTTTGGTTAAATCGTTTATTAATTGATCGTGCAATTGGTATAATCCAATTACGGATTCTAGTTCTTTAGCATAATTCATATCTATAATAGGATCGGCTGTAGTCCTTACTTTTACTTTAAGTCCTGCTTCAGCAGTTCTCTTTAAAATATCGGCTGCTGCTGTTACAAACTTTAAACCAAAATTAAGGACAGTATGTGCCGACTTTATTTCTATCAAATTTTCTGCGCCATAAGAATCACCTAAATTTACGACTAATTTTAAGAGTTTTGAAAGCATTTCACCTTCATTACCGCCCAATATATTTTCTTCTTCTTTTGTCAAGTAAATTTTAATTCATCTCTTTTCATTGAATTGATGATTAAATTATGTTTAAATCTAGGGTCTAATAAATTTTGTAAAAAATTAATGAAAAAATACAACGTGCAACCTGCTGACATTTGCTGAAGTCTTGAATTGATTTTTACCATAACCGCTCAAAAAAGCACCTTCTCTTTAGGGAGATGATGAATTGAGCACGAAGAGAATTCACTAAATTGTCGCACTCCCTTGTTTTAAAAACGTTCAAAATATATTTTAAATAATTCATTCTCTTTGGTCGTCGGATAACCAACGACTTCAAAAAAAGGGAAATGAATTCTACCGATGGAATAGCGGGAAGTTAAGCCTTTGGAGAAAGCGTAAGACTCGGCACGATTCCCGAATCTTGTCGAGCTGTTTTCTGTGAATTAGGAATCCACTTGCTTTAGCTAGTGATAGTTCAATTTGAAATTAGCAATATTGCTGTTGGAATTCTTCGACTTCTGATCTAGAAGGAATTGACATCGCACCTTTTCTTGTAATTTTTAGTGCCGAAACGGCGTTAGCAAAACGTGGAATTTTCTCTATTGGCATATTTGTCAATAATCCCGTAATTAAACCGGCCGCAAAAGCGTCTCCAGCGCCAGTAGTATCCACAACTTCGACTTTATAAGATGGAGCCGAAAAATTACCATCTTTTGTCAAGATAGTCGAGCCTTTAGTACCGTGCGTGATGCCAACGATCGAGGGACCTAAATCCAAGATAGATTCAAACGCATTTTCTCCTTTTGCACCCGTGATAAATTCTGCTTCAGAAATTGAGGGTAAAAAGATATCTGTATCTTTTATAATTTTAAAAATGTGTTCCCTGGGATCCTTGAAGTGCCATAAATCGTCTCGCAGATTTGGATCACAAGCAACTTTTAACCCATACTTTTTGGCAAGTTCAATGGCTTTAAAAATAGCACTCCTGGCTGGTTCATCTGCCATTGATACTGTTCCACACATCAATAATTTGGCTGACTTGATATATTGTTCATCAATTTCTTGCTCGTTTAACATGATATCTGCGCAAGGAGAACGGTAAAAAGAGAAACTAGGGCTTCGATTTTTGTCCAAACCAACAAATGCAAGAGCAGTTTTGTATTCTTTAGTGATCCTTATCTGAGAAGTATCTACTTGTTCATGTTTAAGCGTTTCTAACAAAAAATGTCCAAAAAAATCATCACCTATCTTTGTAATCATTCCAGAAGATAAACCTAAACGCCGAACGCCAACGGCAAAATTTGCAGGCGCCCCCCCGGGAAAGCGTTTAAAGGTTGTTTGAGCTTCTAGAGGTAACCCTGGACTGCCTGCTATCATATCAATCAATAATTCTCCTATAGCAATTACTTCTACCATCGTTATTCTCTCGATTCTTTTTTATTCTTTACTTTTTAATTTATTTTTATCATTTTAATTATGATTGTCTTAACTCTTTGGCTTAAATATAAACATATCGTTAAGATTTTCACGTCACTTTTCCTAACTATCATGTTATAATTCATTTTCTCAAATTAAGTGAATGTAATTGGATTAATAAACTAAAAAATTTTAAGATAATTAAAAGAAAGAATATTAAATAAAAAAATAAAAAAAGTTGTTGTTATTTTGGAAGATCTTCAAGTTGCCATGGAAAGCGTCGTGAAAGGTAAAAAGATCGCAGATCAATGTCCGATGCGCCCAAAATACCATTTTCTAGCCCCTGCATTCTGGATGAACGATCCTAACGGTCCAATTTTTTACATGAATGAATATCATCTTTTTTATCAGCATGATCCATTTAAAGTAGATGGAACAACTAATAAAAAGTATTGGGGACATACAATAAGCAAGGATCTTGTATATTGGGAACACCTGCCAATAGCTTTAGCACCATCTTACGAATTAGGAGAAAATGGTTGTTGGTCTGGCTGTTGCGTTAATAATGATGGTACGCCAACAATAATATATACAAGCGTGGGGCCTAATAAATTACCCAAGAATAATGCAGAACAATGGCTTGCTACTAGTTCGGACGACATGTTAACTTGGCAAAAACATCCAAAAAACCCTATAATGACCTCAGATTTGCACGGCACTTTAAAGATTCACGATTGGCGAGATCCTTACGTTTGGAAAGAAAATAATGCTTGGTACATGGTTTTAGGAGGCCATTTGAAATTTGTGAAGGGAACTCCTAAAAAGACTGTCGTTCTATTGTATAAATCCAAGGATCTCATTAATTGGCAGTTCTTGCACATTCTTTGCGAAGGGAAAAAACGCAATTTAGGAAAGAATTGGGAATGTCCAAATTTTTTCCCGTTAGGAGATAAACATATCCTAATAGTATCCCCTCATAAAAAGGTAATATATAACATTGGTACGTATAAGACTAATGATTTTAATCCAGGTGAGTGGAAAATTTTAGATCACGGAAAGTGTTTTTACGCTCCTAACACTTTAGTGGAGAAAAATGGACGGGTTATTCTGTGGGGTTGGATTATAGGAGGCGGAACAGGAGGATGGAATGGATGTCTGACCCTACCTCGTATTCTAACACTTGGACTTGATGGAACTCTGAGGGTTAAACCCGCCCCAGAATTTCAAAAATTAAGAGACACTCACGAGCATCTTGAAAACATTTCAATCACGCCTCAATCAAGTATAATATTAGGCAGATTTATCGATTTAAACCTAGAGATTTGCGCTAAATTCGAATTTGGCGATGTGGCGTCCTTTGGGTTTAAACTTTTCCAATCATCTGAATATGATCAAGGAGAGATAATTGAATTTGACGCCTTAAATTGTAAAATTAGAGCTGGAAAAGAGGTCGGAAAATTGAAGAGTGTGGAAGGGAAAAAGCTTGTAGACTTCCACGTTTTTGTTGATAAATCTGTAATTGAAATCTTTATAAACAATCAGGAGTGCTTGACAAGTCGTATTTATCCAAAAGATAATAATTCAAATCTGTTTAAGATATTCGCTAAAAATGGAAAGGTAAAATTGCAATCCTTAGACTTATGGACGCTCAAATCGATTTGGTAAGAATCTTATCTTTCTTTTTTCGATATTCGAGGAAGTTCTACCATTATTACCTTTATTTATTAAAAAGTATAAGTTTTGAGACTCAAATTTTTTTAAGCTCTTTAATTTTTTTCTGAACTTGATTAAATAAGCAATCTTTTTTCTGTCCCATGGGGCAGTTCAAGCAAGATGGTTCTATTTCTTCTGGAGGTATTTTTAAAATTTCCTGTAGAATTGGGTTGAATTTTTGAAATATGTGTGTATCATAATAGTATTCACTGATTTCTTTAGAAAATAAATCAAGAAATGTGTTTAGACATATTATAAGGGTCTTTTTATATTCTTCATTTTGGTCATTATCGTCCAGAAGAAAAAAAATCATAACCTTATCCCTTTCATGAATGAGAAATTTTATCGTACTCATTTCTATTTGCTTTATTTCATTTTGTCCAAACTGCTGTGAGAAGCTTCTTAAAGCCTTCCCGCAAGTGGAGATTCTCAAGATGTTGTTAAAGCACCTGCTAAAAGAGAAAATCGAACACGCCACGTCGGGAAAATCTTATCAAGATAATTCAGCTAATTCCGAAGGGAATAACGGTGCTAAAGCGCGCTCTAACTCGCGACCAGTCGGGGGTGTTGTAAAGAATATCAGTTCCATTCCGAGCGATAAAACTCAACAAGAAAAGACCTTAGCCGGCGCCATTGGGGGAGGCGGAACCAAGGACCAAAATCGCAAGGTATCGGGCTCAATAAAGGGAGAGACTGAAAAAATGCTGCTAATTCGATTTCCCGGCGGAAAAGAAATGTGGGTTCCTAAATCCACGGTCGATCCTGGGTACGATCCTGGTCGAGAGCAAGAGCAAGATTTTTTCGTCGACGAGTGGATTTTAAAGAAAAACAAGATCGAAACTTGAGATATTTCGAACCATTCTTGAAAAATCAAACCGTTAATAACCAATCTTTTATTATTTTTTCAAATTAAATTCGAAAATATTTTAATCCAGTATATGGCCCGCATATAGCCATTAAAATTATAGAGACAATTAATACCTTTAAAAAACTGCCTCTTTGCTTTGATTTAGCACAAAACGCCCAGATAACTCCAATAATAAGACCGATTAAGCCAAGAATGGACCCTAATGCTATTAAAAACTCAAATCACTTTGTAAGAGTATCGAAATAACTTGAGAATTCAAAATTCATCATGGATTTTCTTTAAATTCAATGTATTTAAAAAAAAAGATCAGTGATGAACAACTTTTTAAATGATGTCATTGATTTTACTTATTATATTTTGAAATTTCAATAGCAGAGACTTCTTATATGACAGACTTAACCTCCTTAGGATACCCTCAAGGATATCGTCTTGGATTATCCTTCGTATTATGGATTATTTGTGTTGGTGTAAGTACAATTTTAGCAGTATTCTTATATTTAAAATCGAGAAAATCCGATTTAATTAGTGTCAAAAAAATATTTCGAGCGAAATCTTTTTTATATATGTGTATTGGTATTCAAACGTCTCTGATTCAAGTCGGCGTGTTTTTTCCTGACAATTTTTCACTATTTGATAATCTTGGAGGATTATTTTTGGCTTTTTCCTTCACGATCTACTTTTACTATTGGGAAAAATATTTAACGAGCATGAAACGAATACCCACCATTTCTGCAGGAGTGAGTACTATAGTTTCGATTATCGGATTAATTATTGAATTTTTCTTTTCAAGTATAATTGATTTAACATATGACTTTTTGGTTTTAACTCTCTTATTATTGTTAACATTATCTTTTGTATTGTACATCTATCTGATTTTTATCTTTTTTAGAAATGTAAAGGGGGGAGCAAGTAGAACAATTGGCAGTGTATGGATGGTAGGATCGATTTTGTCTTTGATTGCTGGTTTTCTTGATACTTCAACGGGAGTTAAAATCTTCCCGGCATTCATTATACTTTATGTCACTCCGATAATTTACACAATTGCCATTATCCTGCCAGTTTACGCAGTGAATAAGCTTTTCGTGCTAATATCCTCTTTTTATACGCAAACCCAGAGATGTGCCGTTCATCGAGGAGTG
>JAUXAJ010000014.1 GCA_030620005.1 Promethearchaeota archaeon
TCTTAAGTGAATTCTATTTCCAATTGGTCTAGAATCTCAAGCAAGTCAAGTACTTCAACATTACCTTTAAATTCTTCGTTAGCATCGCTCAAATTCGTGCGGCAAAATGGACACAAAATTTCTATTTCTTTCCATTTCTACCAACTTAATGCCAGGAATTTTCTTGAAAATTTCTCGTTTTTTTTTAAACTAAATTGAAATAAAACGGCAAAAGAACTTTTCTCGGGATGTGTTTATTTTTTAGAGATAATGTTTTTAGTTGGAAGTACGACGAAAAAGGAGAAGTTTTCAAGGACCACGTTGTCTTTAACTATCATGAAGGATAAATAGACATTATTTATTATTTATTATTTATTAATAATTATTAGATAATATTTCAAGAAGGATTAACATGGAGCTAAACGATAAATTGGATGCGTTTTATAAAAAAGGGAAATTGAATTATTCTGAAAAAAAAGAATTTTGGAAAATGGTCAATGAATTTAAGATAAAATACGAACGCGTGCCAAAAGAATTCGCAGATAAATTAGGAATAATAAAAGCAAAAAATGCACCTTGGAAATTATATTCAGTAAAAAGTGGAATTATTTTAGGAATAATATCATTTGTTTTGGGAATTTTTGCTTGGTTTTGGTGGTTCAATTATTTCATTTTTAATCAACCTGTATCTTTAAATATGTCCGACTTTTCGTATTGGCTGGGATTTATATCATGGATCGCGTTTATTTTTTTAATAATGGAAGGCCTTCACGAATTATCACACCTTATTGCAGCACATTTTTTTAATATTAAATTTAATGGTTGGGGCATCTATAAACTTCAACCAACCTGGGATATTGAATATTCCTCGTATTTGCAGTCAAGTTTCAATAAACGCGCCATTACACATCTAATTGGAACGCCAATAAATTTCTTTCAATTTTTATTGCATCTCATAATCACAACATTTTTGAACTTTAATTTCTGGATATTATGGATACCATTTATCGCAATTTATTTAGAATTAACCTGGATGGGAATAAAAGAAGGGTATGGAGACGTGCCTCGGTTTCTTAAAGAACTTAAAAGAAAAAAAATTAACAGGAAAAATAAGTAAATAAGATCTAAAGAACATTAATTCTCTCTTAATTTAAGTGACTTTTCCAATTTTCGCTATTCATCGCCTTAGTAAAATCTGAAATCTCGCTTTGATCTCGCGTGCTTGTTTTCAAACCAGATATTTTTGAATTTTACGGACTTTTTTCGCGCTCATTTCGAGTTGATTGCGTTGAACTAGCTCCATTGTCGCCGTTAACACCAACCTCTTGCCATATTTAGGGTTGAACGCGCTTTGAATCGATTTTACCAATTTTCTTTCTTTATGATGCGGTTTAACTCGAACAAGTTCCTGAATTCTTTCTTTTAAAAAGCTTTTTGCGTTCTTGTCGTAAAATCTTGCGAGCTTGAACCCGTTAAACTCCACGCGCAAGAGCGTCCAGCTTGGAATAGGCACGACCAAAACGTTTCGATGGCAATAATACTGGAAATTGTCTTGGAAAAGACCGTGCAAGTATTTCTTTTCTGGCAACGAAAAATGCAGCGCGAACGGGTCGGATACCACTTGATGCCTTTTAAACCCCTTCCTGAAACGGTTTAGATTGACGTAATAAACCCGACCTCCGTACATCCAGTGAAGAAATCGCTCCAAGGAAGAGATCTTGGCGCTTCTTTTATCTTCTGGGGCCTTGGGAGACGCCACGCAAGGACCGTTCCCATTTAACAGCCATAAAACGTGGATGTTCCTCGAATTGTAGTGAGAAGTCCTTTTTTTCACTTCAGTCACGGTCATCCTCGAATTTTGAACCTCGACAACGACATCGGGTCCGATAGAAAAGTGCACGTAGAGGTCTGCCCTTCGCCCCGAGACGAACTTTTCCTGCTCGATCCCGGTAACTCCCTTTCCGTTGTCGTTAAAAAGCCGTTCGCACGCTTGCTTGACGGCGCGATGGTAAAGCGTCTCGTTTCCCCTTTTATTGTTGAAGGAATTGTCGTGGAATTTATGTTTTGACTCGATCACGACTTTATCACCTCTAATATTAATCCGATTCCTCTAATATTATTATTCACTTTCATATTAATATCACACCAAAATCATGTCGAGAACGAATCGTTGGATTTCGAGGTCACTCAATCTTGATGTCACGTCTATCTTGATTACGAGTTCGTGGTACAATGTATCTTCCATTAAATTAACGATTAACATTTTTGCGTTGTCAACGATTTCGCGACTGAAGTCTTGTTTTATAACGTCGTTCAGGATGAAGCGAAGCCTGCAAAAAAATTCTTTTCGAGACCTTTCAAGTATCTTGTCAGCTCTTTTAAACGTGTTCAAAATGTTGTTATAGCAAGTAACTTCCAAATTTCTAAGCAACATCGTCATTATTAAATTTTTTTTGGTCATTTTTAGATATAGGTATAGGAAAAAATTAATTTGTGCAGAAATTTCAAGATTAAGTCACGGCTAAAAATAAATTTCGAAAGAGAGTCATGGCGAAAAATTAATTTTTTTTAAGAGCGTGTGATTAGTTCTAGCAAAAAAAAAGAATATTGCGAGGTCTTGTGTGAAAAACTAAATAGACTGAATATGATGTTAGGGGCGTCCACTGCTATTATTTTACCTGTTAACTGCGAAAAGTCGATCTTGTCCCTGACAATAAGCTCTTGTAATTTTACTCCCATGCTAATTAAATGGTATTAATGTTTATAAAAAAAAAATTAACATTGTTCAAAGAAAGATATTAATTGTTGTTGATTGATTTTCATTGTTAAGAGACCTGAAAGAAATTTGTTTTTAAAAGATATTGAAGAGCTGGTAAAATACCTTAAATCAACATTTCTAAATTCAATTTTTGCTTTTTCGCTTCTTGACACGTCCCAAACCAGCACGTTTCCGTTAGCATGGACGGTTATTAATAAATTATTTTCATTGCCGTAAAAAACAGAGATTGGACTTAATTTGCAAGGAAAAGGCCCATATTTCACTTTTTTTTCGAAATCCCAGATAAAAACTTTGTTTGACCTACTCTTGGAAAATGCAATTTTCCCGGAAATTGCCCCTCTTAATGAGGTCTATTTGAGCCAATAGTAATATAGACTTTATCAGTTCTTCACTTATTTGCCCATTTTTAAGAAATGAAGAATAATTTTTTTTTGCCTTTGAGATTATTTTTGTTGTTTTTTGATAACATTTCTTGATGATTTTTATTTTTTGCCTTTGATTTTTTATTGCATAACGGTCCTCTATTGATTTAAACATTTTGAATAAGAGTAAAAGAATATTAGGATTTTCTATTCTATTAATTTCTATTTTATTATGCTTTTTTATTAAGTTATCCGATTTAATCACTGATTTAAGCAATATTCCCGAATTTTCGGCAAACCATTGTCTAGTAATGGCTTTGGGATTTAGATATTTTATATAAAAGCGTAAAAGATAATCAAAAGCTGTTCCAATTCGTCCATAACGTGTAGTTAAAGGGGGAGCTAATAATGTTTTCTTTTTTTTATTAAATATTGGTTTTGAAAATTCTTCTCGAAACTTCTTTCTTACATCTTTATTATTTAAAAATTCTTTCATTTTTTTACCTCAAATTTTTAATTTTTATTCGGGGGTTTCCCGACAGAAACCAACGAAAATAATTTACAAAAAATATGATTTTTTTCTCCTCCACTCATAAAATATGCAAGTATTTCTTCAGCCCATTTTTTAAAGACACTTTTATATAACCTCAGATTTACATTTCAGAAATCTTTAAAGGCTTTAATGGTGATTTCTTATTGAAAATTGTCTGTATAAAGCATTTTTTGAGGTAGTTCTATACTGTATTTAAAGCAAGCATTATTTAAAATTTTGAATGTTTATATATTAAAGGATGAAAATGATTATTGATTCTTAGTTTTTTTTCCACTTTCCGCCATACTCCCAATCTTCATATACTTTCAACAAGTCGTCAATTTCTTCTCCAGTAGTTTTCAGTTCCTCCACTTTCTCAACTAATTTAATGTCCGTTATTTCTTCTCCAAACGCTTCAACAGTAATTTGGCGTTGTTCTTCAATCTGTCGTCGCGCTTCCTCTCGTTCCTTTCTTATTTTATCTTCTTCTTCGCCCGTTTTTAGTAGTTTAAATAAATCTTCGCGTATGGGTTCGCTTTCGGAAAATATCATGTCAAATATAAAAGACTCTTGGTAAGAAGTGAGTGCGTGTCCTAACGATTCCATTGCTTTATAGAATAGTGGTATTTTATTTTTAAGCGTATTGTGAAAGAAAGAATCAACTTGCGTGGAATATATCCCCGACAATGATTTTTCAATGTCCCGAAATTGCGTATAAATGAACTTTCTGACTAGGTTTTGTAAATTTGGGATAGAATTCAATTCTTCTGCCTCCTTTTCTTTCCTTTCTTTATCTTCTCTTTCTTTCCGTTTCTGCTTATCGCATTCTAATATCATTTTCTCTGCATAACGAACACCATCGTTCCACCCTTGTTCGGTACAAATTTCTTTTGATTTATTAAATAAATTTTTTGAATTATCCCATTGTCCCTCGTTGAACTTCTGATGAGCTTCTTTAACGATATTTTGATTTTCATTCTCACTCTGATTCCCCTCAATTTTCCAATCTCCTCCCCTTAGAATCTCTATATCCTCACTTTTCAATAACCTCGGAAGCATCTCCTTTTTACGTTGAGTCATAACAAGAGGTTTATCTTCTACAAAAACTAAAGAATTCCCCTTAATTCGTGCATTAATTTCTCTTTGTAATATCATATTTTCGATTAAAAATATCAATTCTTCACGATCTATGTGTGTCTTAGATTTTATAATAATGCTCTCAAATGAGATCTCATTATAGAGTGATGGTAAGTTTTTTATAAAGCTACTATAAATTTCATATATTTTACATAAATCTACTTTCTTTTGAGCTTTGTTAAGGATCTCACCCATATTATAACTTTTGGCTTGTCTTATTATATTATCCAATTCGTTTAATGCTTTTGATAATTTTAAAGTCTGGATTAATTTTCCAATTAAAATTAACTTTTTTTCAAGGTCATTTTGTTTTTCTGTTTTATATGTAAATAAGAAGTCGTTAACTTTCTTTTTGATTTTATTTAATTCATAGTATGTAGCTTCATCTACAATATTCTCCAATTCCTTCAATGTACTAGAGTCCTTTGATTTATAAATCACTTTTTTAATTGAAGTAAAACTTTTTTCGAACTCCTCTTGCTTTATACTTCCAATAGTAGATATTAAATTTTGAGCTTTCTCTATGATCTCTTTCAATCCATGCTCTATAGCTTCCTCTCTAATGTTAACTAATTTATCAAAAGCTTTTAAAATATCTGATTCTTGAATTGATCTTAAAATTAAGGGAAATTCTTTTTCAAGTCTAAATTGTCTTTCAATGTTTTCTTTATTCAGGTGAATTTTCTTAATACAATATGATTTTAGTAAATCAATTTGATGATTATCTAATTTATTTCCTTCATATCTTACTTTATTTACTATCTGATCTATAGTTGAAAGTATCTGATCTTTTATTATCATATTCAAATCGCCAGGCTTGCCACATCTGATTGTTTTTGATTGAGCTTTAACATAATTTCTGACATAATTTTTCAAATATGGGATTTTTAAAAATGTAGTTTTTAATTCTGCCTTATCTTTTTGATCCTGTCTTTTTCTCTCATACTCTAATCTATTGAGCCTCTGTTCCATCTTCATTATTTCTATTCTTGCCTTATAATTTTCCTTTAACATTTTCCGAGCATTTTTTTTAGAAAGACCCTTCAATAATTCCTTTATCTTTTTTGATTCTCTAATAATCTTCACCAATAAGTATTGATATCGAAATCCTACTATTTTTATTAAGTTAAGTTTATATTTTAATATTATTATATATCCTCTAGTCAATTCGTTATAGTATGGGTCTATGGCTCTTATTCTCAGTTATTCTGTTGATAAAATTTTAGTTTCCCAAAAAATTAATAAAATTATTGAAAATTTAAGAAAAAAAGAAGGAATCAAATGGATTATTCTGGGATGCGTCAAAAGGCACGGGATAAAATCTTTTACAAGTAGAACACAGATAAATGACTTCTTCCCCTATTCCGTCCCAGTACTTTATATCTTGCCCGCCACAACGGCTGTATTTTTTTAGATCCTTGTAGCCTCAATATTATCTTTTGTCAATTTCATCTTTTATATCTCAAAATTATAGTTACGATCTATTCTTTATCTATTTGCTGAAATAATTTTTGTAGAAAAAAGGCAATTCCCAAAAAACTTATCCTGATAGATTTTTCTTTTCCATCCTTAGGATTGGGAAATAGGGTTAAAGCAGAAATGTTAGCCAACTTTCTTATGAACCCATAAATAGAGCCTCTCGTTAATTTCTCTGCCTTCCTTTTCGCTTTTAACTCGGCAAGAAGTGCCTCAATTGAGCTAAAGGTCTCAGTTTCGCATAATAAAGGATTTTCGTCAAATTTTTGATTTGTTTCTAAAAAATCCTTGATATCATCGCATGTTTTAAAAAATAACTTCAAAAACTCGAATTGCTTGCTGGTTAGCGGTTTAAAAGGGACGATAACGATGGGCTCGTTTGAGTTGATCCCTACCTCTACATTTCCATCGTAAATATAATCAGCGTGAATTATTTATACGTAAAAAAAGGAATTTAATTCTCTTAGAAAATGTCAATTCGCTCTGGCAATGCGAATGCCATTGATTTTTTATATCGATAATTACTTCTTTAATCTTTAGTGGTGGTCTTAGAGTATTATAATTCCACCTCGGTTCTTTTATTTCTGAAAAACCTACAGAATCAAATAGAGTCATCTTATCCCTCCATGAGCTGCTATGTCTGCCCATTTGTCCTGAATTACTTGCGGTTCCATAATATTATTAAATTCTTTTCACAATTAAATAATTTTCTAAAATTTAACCTAAAAATAAGACGAATTAATTTTGAAGATTAATAAAAATAAAATACGAGCAAGGAAGGGGACTTCTTTTCTAAGATTAAGATTTATAATTCTTCTACAAAAAATTACATTTATTTAGTTTAATACTTTAATATCTTTTATATAATTTTTATAGAAAAAAAAATACTCGAAATTATCCAATAATCGAACAAACAAAATTGGGTTTGTTTAATGAGTTCAAAAACAAATAAGGGTAGAAAAACACTTATTGGTGTATTAGCAAGCCACGATGATAAGGAAAGAAACATAAAATTAGTAGAAATTTTGCAAGAATTTGTAAAGAATTACAAAACTCGCCTTGAAAAATTTGCTTTTGTTTTTACTGGTGGTACTTTTGATAGAGTAATCTTAGGTCTTCCGGATAAAACTACAGGTAAAAAAATTGAACCAGTTAACGAACCTACAAGAGAAACTTTACTTGATAAATGTGGAGTATTACGCTTGCATGAAGGTTTAAATGGTGGGGTCACCATCTTATCAAATTTAATCGTGAAACGATATGTTAGTATTCTCTGGTTCTATCTAACGCCTAAAACCCAACATTGGCTTAAACCTGCTAATCTTGCTTTAATGCGTCTATGTGATCAATGGTCAATTAAAAGATTGATGACTAGAGGATCAATTAATCAATGGTTTTACCAACACTCAGAAAAAGATGAAACACTTAATCTTATAGATTGGCCAATGAAGGAAATAATTTTCGAAGAAAAAACTAATTTTGTTCTCAATACCCAAAAAATGGACACTACTAAATATGGATTTAAACAATATGACGACATCTGGGAAATAAAAGAACCAACAGTAATGGAAGAAGGCTCTATTGCATTAATCGCACACGACCAAATGAAAGATAAGATGATTGATTTTGCAATATACTACGAAAAAATATTAAAAGATAAATTCGAACATATTTTTACTACTGGTACAACAGGTAAGCTTATCGCTGATGCGGTTCCCTTACTTAAAGAAAAAATTATTAGATTCCACTCCGGACCTAAAGGAGGAGATATAGAAATTGCATCGCTAATCCTCTTCGGAAAATGCCATTTAGTCGTCTTTTTTATCGACCCCCTCAACCCACACCCACATATCGATGATATTAGAACCGTCTTTGCTGCTTGCATGATTCATGACGATGTCCATATGCTCTCAAACGAGATTCACGCAAGAGAATGGTTTGAAACTATGCTCAGAGAAAGATAAATATCTTATATCCTATCTTTATAAACCAAATTTTAATTAAATTAATTAAATCTTTCAATACGGCATTCTTATCCTTCTCCGCTCCAATTCCGTCTCATGCATAGCTCTTCTTTGAGAAAAAGTGTGGAGATAATAATAAGTCATTAAAGATAAAGCAAGCGTTGGAAAAAGCAAGAACACAAAAATTAAAAGAGTTCGTGGAGAGTGATAAGCAATGAAACCATTAACAATAATTATCGAATTGTATGCTCCGTGAGTAATTACCACAGCAATTAGATTTCCATTTCTCCATTTGTAAATTAACCCTAATAGGAACGAGATCGTAAGATAGGGGACTATCAGCAAGATAAACAACACGGTAAATTCAAACGGAGAGGTGAGAGCTATCAAAAATATCGTCATTAAATGGAATAAAGTAAAAATGACCGCCGTGATTAAAAACCCCCATATTTCACCTAGATTTCGAGTAAGACCCTTTTGCATGAAGCCTCTAAATAGAATCTCCTCCGTGGTTCCTACAACCAAGATCATCAGCGCTGTAGAAAGAACTAAGAAGAGGATGGATAATAGATTAAACCAATTAAACCCAAACAATCCAGAATATAAAGAGGATGACTAAGAGAAGGATTGGCAAAAGAACAGAAAAATGACATCAGATTCTTTACTTGAAGTTGATAACATCATTCCCGAATTTAGCATTGGTGAGATTGTAAAAGAGCGAAGTATGCTATGGCGTATCGACCAGATCCATAAAATAAAAAAGGAAATTAAAAAAAGAAAGAAAGAATTTGTTTATTATTCTGTGAGTAATATCACAAGACAATCATCATCCCAAGTTCTTATTCCAGATATCGAAAAGCTTACTAAATCATTTGTTCCTAAACCTTCACCCGATAAGGTTGGATGTGGCTTAAAAATCTTGATTATCAATTAGCACTGCCTCACCTTGCTGAAGAATCTGGTTTTGAAATCTTTAAGCACATTGGGCTATAAAAGCGACAAAAATTAATTCAGTATAGAAAATATATAAAACGATTAAAGAATTAAAGAGAATTAAAAATTTTAAAAACTAATTGTATATACTTAGTTGTAAAAGAAATTTAAAATAAATAGGTGTTTTCATAATTTCAAATTTTTTAATTATAGCAGAAGTTAAGGGAATTAGACTCCCTTATCCATTCAGTATCCAGAGAACAGATAAAAATTTTTTCTATTTATATAATGAAGATTTAGCTGAAAGACTAAATAGCTGTAAAAAAAACATTCAAATTCTTAATAGAAATCCAACAAGTAATGAAGTACATTTACATGGTGAATATTCTGAATTCATCTCAGTTGATGATTATTCTTCTACATATATTCTTGCAGAATTTCCACTCGAAATTAAACAAAATGTAGATGAATTATATTATCATATAAGGGAGTTATATTATCCATTATTAATTATTCTCTCATTCCTATTTATGAAAATATTATTTATTAAACGAATTTATATTTTTAAAAAAAATGTTTCTTTATTCCAGTTTAAAAGGTATTTACAAATCTCCTATGAAAATATCCCCGAACAGAATGCCTCCTCATTGATTCAAGATTTTGATAAAAAGCTAAAACAATTAAATAAATATTTACCGCTGTTATTATTTCAGACATATGGCAAAATTGATTATTTATATGTAATAGAAGATTACCTTGAGGCAAAATTAAGAAATTTTTCAATAGAAGTTCAAATTATTAGATATTGGAACACATTGGAGCATATGAGTGAAATTTATTGGAAAAATAGAGGGAAAAATAAATTATTAACTGATACAAAATATGAAACATTTAAGGGAGAAATCAATGCTTTTTTAGATAGACTCAAGAGGGAAGATATAGTATTTCCTAAAACTACTCTTATTCGAGTGAAGGAATTAATTAATAGTAAAATAAATAACTATCCTGGTATTAAGGACAAAATCTTCGAGATGTGCAAAAGAGTTAGATTTAATCTCAATCAATATAATTATAAGGAACGTATTAAGAGGATGTATTGGATAAGAAATGAATTATTTCATAGAGGTCAACCTTTAAGAAGGCTTGTTGTAGATTATAAGAATAAATATCATCTTAATAATTATACGTTAAGAGACTTGAGTCGAGATATAATTGTTTTTGGAATTATAATCGAAAAAATTTTTCTTACACTTTTAGGATTCATGCCTAGATATTTGTATTTAGAAGAAAAGAACCAAAAAAATTATAAATTACATTGGAAACCTTTGTGCTTTTCTAAGTCTTATAATATTCCAAGGATTGAAAGATATAATCATTTACTTGATAGATCTTTGAGACTCTTCTCACTTGATCCTGATCAACATAGATTATTTCAACTTGAAACTGAAAAAGAATATTTAAGCTATAACTGTAAATATTTTCAATTAATATCTTTCTTATGTCTAAAACTACTTCCATTAATCGATAATAATCTGCGTCATCCTCCTTTTAAAGGAAAGCTTGAAACTCCATTAGGACCATTGGATTTGGAGACAGGCTTTAGAGATACAATTAATGGTATTCTTGATGGTAGATATTTTACCTATACAAACAATGAGGATAAGATAAAATGGTGGATGAATTTTAAAAGTTCTTTATTTAAATCTTCTAAATATTTAGGGTTCTATTTAGAATTTGAGCTTTTATCAAAATCAACTATTTTTAATGAAATACCAATTGCCAAATCAACTTCAAAAAAAGAAATTATGGGATCATTTGAAACTTTTATAATTGATATTAAAGATTTTTAACTAAATGATATGATAAAGGATACTCCAAATATTTTTAATAACAATTCAAATGAGGAAATAGCTCTAATTATTTATAATGAGTTTGTGAAGGATAAAAGTTTGAGAGAAAATAATATTAAAAGGAAGATTGATAGTTTTGAGAAAGAATTCTGGTTAAAACACCAAATAGAGGAAGAATTGTTAGAACCAGAGTTAGTAGATAGGATAGATGAAATATCATGCATAATCTGGGAAAAGACTCAGAAATTAAAAAAGGAACTGAAATTGAAAGAAAACGATTTACTGACAACAAAAACAGATGAAGAAATAGCAGAAATGATTTTTAGTACATTAAAAAAACAAACCGACCTTTCGAGCTTTAATACTCATATTTTTTGGAGTGAAAATGGTGTCGAAAATGTTTTTGAATATCCACAATCCTTTTATTACAGATGGGAAAAAATTCAAGTTTTTGGAAGAGCAAGAAAAAAAAAGATTTTTATCTAATTGTCGTGTCTATATGTTCTAAAAGCAATATTAAGAATTCTCATATGAGCAATTACTAAATTTTTCTTTTAAATATGATCAAGAAATTATAATGATATCATGGTTGAAACGAATTTAAATAAACAATTGAAGGAAAAGGCTTATAATAGCGCAGAAAAAGGTAATTACCAACAGGCAATAATTTATTATTTAGAACTACTAAAAATCGTCCCTCACGCAATCTTGTATCCCTTGGGTCGTTGGTATGAACGCATCGGAGATTACAAGAGCGCAATGAGGGCATATCAAGGTCAAATCGCTTTAATCCCTGGCGATGTAGTGGCCTACTTGATGTTAGGAAAGGTGTTAATGAAACTAAAACAATTCAAAGACGCTATTAAAATTTACAAGCGCGCCGCCAAACTCGAGAACTATTCGGTGTGTTGCTTAATGGGTGAATTGGGTGAGACCTATTACCAACTCCGGAAGTTTAAAAAGGCGTTAAAATGCAATAAGCGTGTATATTTAAAATGCACGGAATCTTGTGCGAACGATTCTGGTCAGCAAAAAAAATACCACCGCAACGAATATTTTAGAGCGCTCTACACGATGGAAGAAACGTATAGAAAAAAAAAGAAGTACAAAAAAGCCTTGAAAGTTCACCAGAAAGGCGTTCAAATGGGTGAGAAAGTGTACACAGAAAAAAGATTTCTGGAAAATGGAAATGAAAGACCAAACCACGGATATTTTGCAGTTATTTAGTTTTTGTTTTCGCGTCCTATCTTTTATTTTTAACTTTTTTTTAGAACTTGAATTTTTTAGAAAGAATAATACACGGTGGGAGGTTTTTAAGGATTGGAACATTGAAGAAGATTCGTGTTGTGAGATTTTTTACGATATTTATAAAAATTCTACCTTAATCCAACTTGTTGATGAGGACACTTCCGAATGTTTAAAAGAGTTAAATTTTCAGAATCAAGAAATCCATATTTCTGTTGTAATTAGTGAAATATTACAAAAATGGAAAATTTTTTTATTTAAAGAGGATAGAAATTATATATTGAATTAGATAGTTTTAGAAAACCGATTTTTGTGCTCTTATTAGATTAAATCCTAATAAATGATTATTATGGAATCCGTGATATGACATGGCAGAAGTATTGATTGGAGTGACTAGGTTGGCTATTTCTGGATTTTACGACACACTTTTAGGAGATGGAATTAAATCTTGGTGGGATAAAAGAAAAATCCTGAAAAGAATAATGGAACGTATTGAGGAACTATGTGATGCGAGGGTTGGAATAGAATTCAGTGAAGTTCTTCAAAAAATGGGAATGCCTGAAGATCTTATCGAAGAACAGTTAAAAGAGGAAAAAAAAAAGATAAAACAATATAAGAGTATCACATTATGGATGGAGCATATAGCACATTTAAAATCATTTATTACTAATCTATTTAAATTATATGAAATAGAATTGAGTCAATTATACGGACGAAAGCTGAGCGATAAAGCCCGAAAGTTATTGGAAATAGATATTCCGAACCAAGTTGAAGATGTATTATTAGAGCTTAAACCTAATAAGATTACAATTCAAACTTTTAAAATAGTTCGAGATACAGAAAAACAATTGAATAAATTTATAGAAACAGCATCTAATCAGGAAAACTATCAGCAATTGGAAAACCTTTTTGATCAAGTAAAAAATTTATACGAGACATTATTCAATTCCCAAGGAACGGCATTACAAGAAATAAAAGAACTAAAAATTCAATTGCAAGCGTTTCAAACCTCAAAATTACAGGAGAATATTTTCGAGATTAAAACTCTATTTAGAACAGGATTTATGCAAATTTATAACGTTCTCATTGAGATCTCCGATAGATCTCCTGAATCATTATTAACAACAATCTTAGAGCATATAAGTAATGAAATGAGAAAGCTTTCCAATGAACTTGGCTTAATAAGGGAACAAATTACAGGAATTTCTAGTTCCAGAAGAGATACATCATCTCAGCAAAGTCAAATATTATACGACACATGTGAAAAATGCAATAAAAAGTTCCCCAATGATTTTATTACTGTACTTCGAAATGAGGGTCAATATATATGTCCAAAGTGCGGAGCAATATTTCCGGGACTTGCCACCTTTTTGTCTGGTACGAGGAAGGAAAAATATATCTATGAACATGTGAATGAAAAGTTAGAAAAGTGTGGTTATAAAATTTCTTGGTATTTAGACGAATTCAGAGTCATGAGCAATAATGTCTTAGATGATTGCTTTCAAAATCTTAAGAAATCAGATAGAGTCATTCTTGTTATCGGAAAAGATTATGGAAGCGAATATGAGGATTCTGGTCATTCGGTCACCGAAGAAGAGTGGATACAAGCGCTTAGACAAGAAAAAAGAATCTTGATTTTTGTAGAATCTGATGTTTATGAGGAATATAAGAGATTAGATAGAATGTTTGAACCAGAATATGACTTGAGAATACATGAATTCATTCAAGCAATTGAAGAGAAAAGAAAGAATTGGGTGTTTACGTTTGATCGGAGCGAAGATATCGCTAATAAAGTGTTAACATCGTGGGGTTGCTTTGTAGGAGGAAAAGAAAGAAGTATTCTTGAAAGTGAACCAAAAGAACTGCCAAAATCAAATTATGATAATATAATGATGACTAACATTAAAGAACCAAAATATTTCAGGAAGCTCGAGACGGTATCTTTAGGAGGAGTGTTTCATGTTGATATTGAGAGGGAAAAAGTAATGCGGATACCTGATCTCATCGAAAATGTAAAAGAAAACCTATTTACACGTGAACGATGGGTTTTATTGTCTGGAAGTTCTGGATTATCGAAAACTACAAGTGCAAAAATAATTGCCCATGACGCCAGAAAAGAGCATTTATCCGTAATCTTTTGTAATGACGTTAATCAAATAAGTAAGTTTGCTGAATTAGTTGCCAACTCCGATGAGGAATGGCTATTAATAATCGATGACTTGCATCGAACTGAACATGGAGAAATTAGTGAGAAACTTTCCTCCTTGAATTCGATAGCCCAGATAAAAAGTAATAAAGTCCACGTGCTTAGTACTTCGAGGTTGTCCTTAGATCATGTAAAGAAATCTTGTAAAAATGAAAAATCACCAAAAAAAATTAAGATCACTGCACTTCACATTGCCGAAATGTTTGAAGAGATCAAGTTGGAAGATTATGGAACACAATTAAATCAAGCCAAATCGAAATTAATTAATTCTATTCTTAAGGATATTGATTTTCCAAACACTAAATTGAATGAAACAAGAACGATCTTACTCGAACGCTACAGTTCAAATTTCGTGCTCTTAGGATTTGCTACGCTACCGTTAATAGAAGGTAAAAGTAAAGAAATAACTAATCAAGCAATATTCAGTAGGATTAAAGACCTTTTACAAGATGAATTTGAAGACATATTAGAAGAACAAAAGGTAGAAGAACAAAAGGAGCCCAATCCTATAATCCTTCTTCAAGCTTTCATTGGTATTTGTTATGAATCAACCTTTGACGAAGCTGTTTCAATTAATGATTTTCATCATGAAAAGCACAACGATTTTATAAAAACATTTAAGAGATTAACAAAGCAAGGGTTGGTTTTAGAATCCGAAAATTGGGTTAAGAACGAGAAAGGAGAAACAAAACTTATTTACATGTACAGAACACATCACGCAAGGATAGCTGAAATCTATATAAAAACATTAAAAGCGGTTATAGATAGTTTCCGAATAAGAGGGGAAATCTTTACTTGGAAAAATTTATGTGTTTTATCTCGATTTAAGGCACATGTTAAAAGTGGTCTTGGCATTTCCGAAATCATTAAAGATTTTAATAGACTCATTTCATTAAATTTAACTGGGTTATCCTTAGAAAACTTACCCCCATCCATAGTAAAGTTAGAGTTTCTTAAAGAATTAAATTTACATGGTAATAAGTTATCGACTCTCCCGGTGTCAATATGAAACCTTAAATCGCTCACTTATCTAGATTTGAGTTATAATAAGCTATTGACTCTCCCGGAGTCAATAGGAAACCTCTCCTCACTCCAAACACTACGGTTGCAACATAATCAGTTATCGACTCTCCCGGTGTCAATAGGCGACCTTAAATCGCTCACTTATCTAGATTTGAGTTATAATAAGCTATTGACTCTCCCGGTGTCAATATCAAACCTTAAATCGCTCACTTATCTAGATTTGAGTTATAATAAGCTATTGACTCTCCCGGTGTCAATAGGCGACCTTAAATCGCTCCAAAAACTAGATTTAGATGCTAACCAGTTAAAGACTCTCCTGGAGTCAATAGGAAATCTTTCCTCTCTCCAAACACTAAATTTAAGTCATAATAAATTCACGACTCTCCCGGAGTCAATAACAAAGCTACAATTGCTCAAAGAACTAAATTTATGGGGTAATGAGTTAACAACTCTCCCGGAGTCAGTAACAAACCTAAAATCGCTCGAAACACTAGATTTAAGTCATAATAAACTCACGACTCTCCCGGAGTCAATATCGAACCTTACATCGCTACAAACACTTAGTTTGGTTAGTAATAAATTCACGACTCTCCCGGAGTCAATAGGAAATCTCTCCTCACTTATAGTACTATTTTTATTTAGTAATAAATTCACGACTCTCCCGGAGTCGATAGGAAACCTTAAATCGCTCATATTTCTATATTTGTATAGTAATCAGCTATTGACTCTCCCGGAGTCGATAGGAGACCTTAAATCGCTCTCATCGTTATGGATAAATGATAATCAGCTGACGACTCTCCCGGAGTCGATAGGAGACCTTAAATCGCTCTCATCGTTATGGATAAATGATAATCAGTTGACGACTCTCCCGGAGTCGATAGGAGACCTTAAATCGCTCCAAACACTAAATTTAGGTGGTAATCAGTTAACGACTCTCCCGGAGTCAATATCAAACCTAAAATCGCTCGAAACACTAGATTTAAGAGGTAATAAATTCACGACTCTCCCGGAGTCAATAGGAAATCTCTCCTCACTTCGATTACTATTTTTATTTGATAATCAGTTATCGACTCTCCCGGAGTCAATATCAAACCTAAAATCGCTCGAAACACTATATTTAAGAGGTAATAAATTCACGACTCTCCCGGAGTCAATATCGAATCTTAAATCACTTACATACCTTAGTTTGAGTAGTAATAAATTCACGACTCTCCCGGAGTCAATAGGAAACCTCTCTTCTCTCAAAGAACTATATATAGAGGGTAATCGATTAATAACTCTCCCGGAGTCAATAGGAAATCTCTCCTCGCTTCAAACACTAGAATTACAATATAATCAGTTAACGACTCTCCCGGAGTCGATAGGGAACCTCTCCTCACTCAAAGAACTATTGTTATATAATAATCAGTTCACGACTCTCCCGGAGTCGATAAAAGTTTTGGAAAAAAGAGGTGTAAAAGTTTATAAGTAATTTTTTTCAATTAATCAATAATTTTTTATTATTCAAGAACCTTTTTTTCATATTGTTTTTTTGACTTCAATAGAAGGCTTTTCCCTTGTCTTTTATATTTTTAATCGCAATTAAAAATATTCTCGATTTTATCGAGCTTCGTTTCTTTTTTTCAATACGAGCTATCTTTTCTCAACGATAAAAATCAAGTAAAGCAATTACAAATTCAAGCAAGTAATCAGAAAGATCAAGATGGTTTTACAGTGATACTAGAACGAATCTCGGATAATCTCAATTTTTTAGCCACTTTTTAAAATTCTCTCAACTTTGGAATCGTCTCATTTGAAATAAAACATGTAATCTTGCACCTGAAAAGAAACGAGAAAATAATTGAAAATAAAGCAATAGTTCTCGAAAAAATTATCAACAAGTTAGGTAAAAAGGTAAGAATATATCCTATAATTAAACATACCAAGAAGAAAACCGGTCAAAAATACGGGTATCAATATTTATTACAAGACTCTACAATAAGTGATCCATTACTTTCTTACGTTCCTAATAAAGATTCTAAAAATGAGCCAAGGTATTTTGAAATTGACCTCAAAAACGATAAAGACGCTCTCAAGAAATTAAAGTTTATCTTAGCATTATCTTCTTGTTACAAGCATAAAGCAGGTGGAGCTGTTAGTACTTCAAATACCAAACTATTGTTTGCCATTTCTCGTGATTACATAATGTTAGATAGGGGTGTTCCTAACCCGGACGCAATTGACTGCGTGTTTGGTGGTAATAGGTTATACGACACGTCAGAGCTATTTTCCAGAGATTTAGACGACCCGTATAGATATCTTCACTTATACACTGATGAAAGTCCTTTAAATCCCTCTGATGAATTCATCGGTCCAACAAGTTCTTACCAAGGAGAGTGGAGCTATGCTGGTCGTTTAATCCCCGTGGGCATGAATGAAGCTTTTCCAGAACAAAAACCAGAAGAAGAACCAAAGGAGTGGTGGTATGAAAAATGGTGGTGAGAACCTGAAAAAAGATGGTGAGAACTTGAATGATACATAAATTCGCAAATTTTTACTGCCCATACATTTAAATGTTAAAGTTGATTATAATTATATAGAATTATGAGAGATTTCGTCACTATAAGAGGAAAGAGATTTTATGTGAAAGTATTTAACAAGCAATTGTCTCTCTCCATTCATTTTTCGAGTGAGAACCAGCTGACGAGCTTGGACGAGATTGAAGGCTTATCCGAAATGGACCGTTTACAATATCTTTCCATTTCGAGCGCCGACCTCTCAGAAATTACTTGTCTTGAAAACTTGAAAAGTTTGGAAACATTAGATCTAAGGCGCAGTAAGATTTCTGAGATCAAGGGTCTTGACGGGCTGGTCAAGCTCGAAATGTTATATCTTTGGTCTAACCAAATTTCCGAGATCAAGGGGCTTGATAAATTGCCCGCCTTATGGAACTTAGCGTTGGATAATAACATAATCTCGGAGATCTCCGGGCTTGACGGTCTTAATACTTTAACATCTTTAGATCTTTACCATAATAACATTTCTGAGATCAAGGGGCTCGATAATCTTGTGAATTTAAAGAATTTAGAACTTAATAATAACAACATTTCTGAGATCAAGGGGCTCGATAACTTGGTAAATTTAACTACTCTAGAACTCAAGAATAACAACATTTCTGAGATCAAGGGGCTCGATAGCTTGGTGAAATTAACTTCTCTAGTCCTCGATTACAATAAAATAACATCGGTAAATTTCGAAAAATTGCTTAAAAGCTTGCCTAAACTGAAGTTTTTGGGTTTGACAGGAAATTCTCTTCCCAAATACGACGAAAATAGGGTATATTTCTACGATGGTGGCGTCGACATCTCACACCACATAGAGTATCTGTGAAAATGATTAAATAAATCATTTAATTTTCCTGTTAAGAAAAATATTTTTATTTTTTCTCTCTCTCTGCTTTAATTGTGTCGTGTAATTTATGAATTAAAGTTTTAATATCGTCTAAAGAGTCTTTAGACTTTATTACCGAACAAGTTGTTCAGCCCTGATATTTCCTTTATTTTATTTGCGCCAAGACCTAATCATTTTAAGAGCTCTTTTAAACCTTCTCTTTTCGAGCAGCCTGAACAAGATCTTTTATTATCTGAAGTATTTCTTTCCGCTCCAATTTAAAATATATTTTTCAATAAATATAAAAATTTATACAATGTATTATTTTAAAGAATATTTAATAATTAATTTGAATTAATATTATCTGATATTATGGTCAAATCCTTACAAGACTTTTGGATTTTAACTCAAGCTGGAAAAGTTTTATATCAACGAGTTTTTAAAATAAAATCTTATTCGTAGCAACTTCCAATGTTAAAGTTAAGGAAAAAAAAGTTCAAAAAGATTTACACAAGATTTCGAGAGATTTTTTTGCAAAATATATTGATATTTTTTCAGATTTTGGAGAGAATATTAAAGCTTATACACAAACCCGTTAAAGAAAAAAGGAAAAATAAATGTCGTATGTATTTAAAATTGTAGTAGTTGGAGATTATGGAGTTGGAAAAACGACATCAATTAAAAAATTTGTAGAAAATAAATTTAGAGAAGATTATATTCCTACATTAGGAGTTCAAATAACAAAAAAATCTATTGAGATCAATGGAAATAATGTAGTTTTGATAATATGGGACCTTGCCGGACAAGAAGAATTTTTTACAGTTCAACGAAGATTTTATAATGAGACCGAAGGAGTTATTATAGTATATGATATTACACGAAAATCTTCATTAGAAAATGTTAAAAAGTGGTATAAGGAGGTTCTTAAATATACTGGAAGGGGAATTATATGGGTATTAATCGGTAATAAAATAGATTTAATAGATAAAAGAATAGTAAACGAGGATGATGTAATTAAATTATTGCACGAAAATAACATTGATGTTGATATAATACTTGAAACTTCTGCAAAAAATGGAGAGAATGTCGAAGAGGCCTTTTATTCTTTAGTAACCTTATTATTAGAAAAATATTAACAAAACATAATTGTGTAGAAAAATGAAAAAACCTTATTTCTTGTATGTTATAGATGTTTCAGGAGTATGTTTATTTTCATATAATTTTAAAAAGGAACTTGTTTTATTTGAAAAAGAGTTTTTTGGTGGTTTTATTACTGCGATTTCTCTATTTTCTGCGGAATTAAATAAAACGCTTGGTTATTCTGAAGAATTTGGACGATTACCTTCAATTCCTATAAATATAACCTTTGAAATTTTGATTTCTTATGAAAATCCTGTGGTTGGAGTCATAGTTGTCGAAAAAAAAGATATTGATGAAGATATGAACATTTTTCTTAATGAGTTTATAAAGGAATTTTTGTTAAAATACAAAGATGTTTTAAAGGATTGGGACGGCTGTGTTACCTTATTTGACCCCTTTAAGAACGAGATAGAAAGAATTTATAAAAAAATGGAACTATTTTCGTTTCAGATTCCAAATATGAAAGAGATAAATGCAACCGAATTCAATTTAAGTAAAGATCTTTTAGCTATTATCAAAGAAATTGATGGCCAAAAAAGTATAAGTGAAATAGCACAAAAAATGAGAAAAACCGTAGACGAGATAAAAACTATGATTTCAAACCTATCATGGCAAGAAATAATAACTTTAAGTGAAAAAGTATATGATGATGACATTCTTGAACCAAAAAGAGATTTATTCTATTTAATAAGAACTAAAGTTATTGATCCTCAAAAGCAAAAATTAAAGCTTTCGGATCAAAAATTATTGGAATTTAAAATATTAAGAGCTATCGATGGATTTAAAACAGTTTATCAGCTCTCAGAGGAATTTCGCAATTTAAATATTGATACAATTAAACAAATTATCTCATTTTATCTCTCAAAAGGATCGTATCTAGAAAAAGTAGAATTATATCCTCAAATTATAAGCATAAGCGATGAGCTTTTAAGCAAAATGCCAACGGAAAGTCTTGCATTATCATATTCCTTGCAGAATATGTGTGATGGTGAATTATCACTATCAGAATTATCAGAAAATACCGGTTTTCCTTGTAGTAAAATTAAAAAAATACTTGATCTCCTTGGAAAAAATGTTTTTTATAAGAAAAAAAATGTAAAATAACATTAATTAAAAGAAATATACTTATCTAAAAAAAAATTTCTGATTGAATATCATCTGAAATACATATAAAAATCATGTGCGGCATGTCGCCACTTCTAACGAATTCATTAAGGTTGTTTATGGCAATATTTTGACTTAATATGTCGTAGATTTCTTATAAAAACATATTTTTATAAAGAGTTCGATTCTAAATATTATTACTATTAAAAAATTATAACTTGTCACATTAAGTTTGTTGAGCATGCATGAAAAACAAAAATATTAGTTTAGGATCGAATCCTTTTCAATTTGATAGCGTTCTTGAGAAAAAAAATTTTATCAGGAGCTACAAGAGAAGTTCTCAATATCTTATAATGAGAGATGGAGTGAAGATTGCCATAGAACTCATACTTCCGAGTGAGTTATCTTCAAGAGATAAAATCCCAATTATTTTAATGCAGACGCGTTATTGGAGAGCATACACTTTTAGAATTCCTTTCAGATGGTTTCTCAAAGACGCACCAAGCAACGAGAGCTTATTTAAAACAGGAGTAAGTCGGGGTTATGGTTTTGTTCGTGTTGATGTTAGAGGCACGGGAGCTTCATTTGGAACTAGACCATATCCTTGGTCAAAAGAGGAGATCGAGGACGGACGGGAAGTCATAGATTGGATTGTAAGTCAACCATGGTCAGATGGTAATGTAGTCACCACGGGCGGGTCTTATTTAGGAGTGACTGCAGAATATGTGGCAACTCTTAATCATCCAGCAGTAAAAGCTATTGTTCCCTTGCATAATCAGTGGGATGCATATCACGAAGTTGGATATCCCGGCGGAGCGTATAATTATTTCTTCATTAGAATTTGGGGATTGCTAGGGAAAGCTTTGGACAGGAATAACAGCAGGAATTTCCTTGGGATCATGCCTCTACTATACTTTCTTGTCAAAGGAGTCAAACCAATTGAGTCTGATGAAAAATTACTATTATTACAAGAGGCAATAAAAGAACATTCTTCAAACGTATATGTTTTTCAAAATGAAGATTTGGTGATTTATCGAGACGATGTGGTTGTTGGACAAAAAGAAGATACCGTCGATACCGTCAGTGTATTTTCTAAAAGAGATGAAATTGAAAAAACTAAAGTTCCTTTCTATTGTTGGGGAAGTTGGTTTGATGGCGTCACGGCAGAAAATATAATAAGTCGTTTCATGACCTACACTAACCCAATGAGAGCTGTAATTGGTGATTGGGATCACGGAGCAAATCGAAGATCCAACCCGTTTTTTTATAAAAAATACAAGGTTATTCCTGGAAAGGAAATACAAGAGAACGCGTGGATGGATTTTTTTGACTCATGCATTAATGGAAAGGAACCTTTCTCAGAAAAAGTTCTTTATTATTATACCATGGGAGAAGAAAGGTGGAAAGCAACAGGTGTTTGGCCACCAGCCGGTAGCGCAATGCAAAGGTGGTACTTTTCTAAAAACAATTCTTTATCTCAGGACAAACCTAAAGACGAAGTTGGTGAAGACGAATATCAAGTGAATTTTGATATAACGAGTGGCAAAGGAAATCGGTGGCACACGCACTTCGCTCAAAAAATGTATTACAAAAAGAGAGAAAAGGTAGACAAAAAATTATTGACATGTACAAGCCCTCCCTTGGATGAAGACATTGAAATCACGGGTCATCCGATAATCACGCTTTATTTAACTTCAACACACGAAGATGGCGTTATATTTGCTTATCTAGAGGATGTTGACGAAAATGGAAAGGTTACTATCATCACTGAAGGCATTTTACGTTTTATTCATCGCAAGGTCTCCTCAGAAGAACCTCCATATAAAATCATGGTTCCTTATCATTCATTTAAGAGAAAAGATTCATTACCACTTGTTCCGGATGAAATCGCAGAAATTAACTTTGGATTTTTTGCAACTTCAGTATTAATTCGAAAAGGTCATAGAATCAGGATAGCTATAGCGGGAGCAGACAAAGACACATTTTCGCGCTATCCGGCTGAAGGGACGCCCACGATCTCAATCAAACGGAATAACAAATATTCGTCATTTATAGATATTCCTTATATTAAAAAGAGCTGACCATGTTTACTATCTCCTATCTTTCTAATTGATCTTAATAATGCTTAAAATCTTGAGTCTTTTTTTTTTTTATTCCATTGAATTAGAAGCAAAACTATAAATAAATTCATCTCTAAATAAAAAATATTAAACAAATTTAATAACAGATGAGAAAATAAAAAATGAAACCGAATCTTCTTACGGATGAAAAAGTAATAATAACTGCCGCCATTACTGGAGGTATCCACGGAAAATGGGTTAATCCTTCGCTTCCAATAACTCCAGAAGAACAAGCACAAGACGCTCATGAGTGTTACGAAGCAGGAGCTTCAATTCTACATCTTCATGTGCGAGGTGAAGATGGGCAAAATACTCCAGATTTAAATGTCTATAATAAGGCAATTAAATTGATTAAAGAGAAGTGTCCTATTATTACACAAATTGGAAATGGAATAGGAGCAAAGATAGTATGGGGAGTAAAGACTAGCAGCAAAGGTAAAAAGTATGGACAAGCGATTGTCATGCCAACGCTCGAGGATAGATTGAATCTCCTTAACATTGAACCCGTGCCAGATATGTTTACGATAAACGCAGGAACATTTGAGTTTAGGGTTCCTACTCTAGGCAGTCATTTATTCGATAATCCGATGGATTTCAATAAGAAATACATTAAAAAATGCAAAGCTCTCGGATGTGGGCTCGAAATAGAAGTATATGATTCTGGTCACATTCAAAATATACTAGATCTTGTAGATGAGCGCACATTAAAACCACCGTTGCACTTTAGCCTTGTTTTAGGAATAAAAGGTGGTGCTCCTGCTACAGTTAAAAACCTTATTCACATGATTGATCAATTACCCGAAGGATCAACTTGGCAAGTTGTGACAGTTGGAAGGTTCAATTTACGGCTTACAACGATTGGTCTTTCGATTGGAGGCAACATTAGAACCGGGTTAGAAGATATTATTTATTACCAAAAAGGCGAATTAGTAGAAAACAACGCGCAATTAGTGAAAAGAATGGTTAGACTTGCCAAGGAACTTGGAAGAGAGCCAGCAACCGTTGATGAAGCACGAGAAATGTTAGGTTTGAAGTAATATTTTTTTTTTTTTTAGTAATTAATTTTTCATTGCTTCATTTATCTAATCGTCTTAAAGGCGTTCCACGATTAATTCCACCCCCAGTTGAGAGCAAGTATCCACTTCCCGGGCCATAAATCTGAATATTTTCAATAATTTTCTGTTCAACGATTTTATCGTCAGGTTCGCGTAACATTACATCTCGACCAGGTACTTGCCCCATTAACGCGTATTTATTTTCTAAACTTGAAACGATTTCTTTGGTTTTCCTTAAATCTCCCCTTGGTGCCCAGTCTTGACCGTGAAATATTTTATACCCCCAATCACCAATTTGATGAATGAAATGATCGCTTCGGTTTTCACTATGGTAAAGCATTCCACCACTTAACGGTTTAAGTCCCTCAACTAATCTCTTGTGATATGGTGCAAAAAACGTGTCAATTAAATTTTTATTTAAGAATCCACTCACATGATCAGCAATCAGTATAAGAGTTGCAAAGCCACCTATTAATTCCACCCATTCCGATTGAAATTTGATTATAAATTCAGTACATTTCTCTAATAATTGATGAATTACATCAGGCCTTTTTCTCATATCAAGAATTAATTTATCATAACCATAAACTTGACCAGCTAATTCAAATGGTCCAAATTCCCCAATACCCGCGGGTTTTATCCCAGACTCCAGAGAATATTCGATTTTTTTTAGCCAATCTCCCGTCCCTGGCACATCCCACGCAGAATCGGGGATTTTAAATGTTTCTACTTCGCTAGGTTTCATTATTACATGTCCCTTAACAGCGGGTATCTCATCTTCTGGATCAGAAATAGGACATCCAAGCGCTTGAGCAGTAGCATATGGTTGATAAATCGACACGGCGCAATAAGCCCCCAGAAATCTTTCTTTAAATTTTTCTCCATTTTCAATCTGGAGATCTACATCAGCGAGATACTTTTTGACGGGCTTACCAGCGAAATCTGCCATGAAATCGAATTCTGGAAAAAAGATTACGGACACTCGATCTGGTTTTAAAAACGCCATGGATTTAAGCAATCGTTGTACCGGGTCTAAAACCTTGCTTCTTCTTTGTTTTTTTTCACTCGACATAAAAATTCTATATTTTAATTATAAATAATGTTGAAAAAAATATGAAGTAATAATTAAAGTTTATTCGTTAATTATCATAAACCAAGCTCTTCGACTTTTTTCTTGTAATTTTTAAATTGTAAAATAAAAAACTAAAATATTTAAACGGGCTCAAAAGCGTTTATTTTTTCAAGGAAATCGAGTATTTTGAGGTACTTTTCATCCTTTTTTATAATTATGTCTTCTTCACTACGCCCACTATAGTCGTAGATTCCTTTAGAAGTTTTTATTCCAAAATGTCCTTTCTCTACTTTATCCTTAATTATAGAAAGCTCCAGACCCATATTCTTGAGAACATCCGATACTACATCCAGACCTACAAAATCGAGATTCTGAACGACCCCTACGATAGGCAATCGTAATGAAAAGCTAGTTTTTACTGCTAAATCAATCTCTTCTGGAGTGACTATTCTCTTCAATAAAAGGCCAAATACCGCAGAATTGATTGCTTGCTGTATTTTATTGACAATAAAAGCATTTGTGAATTTTTTTAAAATGATGGGGGTTTTACCAAGTTTTTTTAACAAATTGAAAGATAATTCGATTATTTCTGGAGATGTTTTGCATCCAGCTACTATTTCAACTAGTGGTATTATATGGGGAGGCCTAAACCAATGTTGAATTATAAGTCTTTCGGGTCTATTGATGTTAACAACTTTAAAAATATTTAATTCCGAGGTATTACTTGCTAAAATAGCATCTTCGGAACAAAATTCATCAAATTTAGAATAAACTTTCCTCTTTATTTCACGATTTTCACTTACAGCTTCTACGACTAAATCTGCCCTCCTTGCTGCTACTTCCAAATTAGTAGAAGTATTGATTCGATCAAGAATTGACGATATTTCATCGGTAGAAACGCGATTATATTTTGCTAATAAATTGAGATTTAATTCAATTTTTTTTAAAGCAGAATCAAGGATCTCCCGCTTCAAATCCACTAAGTCTACTTCAATCCCAGACTGAGCATATACTTGCGCGATGGAATGCCCCATCGTCCCAGCACCGACGATTAAAACTTGTTTAATTTCATTTAGATTCAATTCAATCACTTTTTAATTAGAAATCATATTATTTAGGTTAATTTTTATTATATTTACTTTTTAAAAAAATTTACATTAAGTTGAAAAGAATTAACAAAAATAATTAAGAAATTGGAAATCATTTAACAATGAAGTAAATTAGAAATCATTAAATAAAAGAAAATGAAATAAATGAATGATGAAAAAAATTCATTATTTATACGAGATTTTTTCGGTTTCTTTTGGGTTTGCTTTATTAGCCGTTTTCGGGACATTATCGTTTTTCCCGATAGAAATAATGTTCTTAGGGGAGGAGCAAATGTGGTTTTGGACTTTTGTTTTCCTTAATTATGGCGTAATCTTAGCCTTTCTATTATATTCTTTTTTTAACCGCGAATCATTGAAAATGATGAGAATCATTGACCTGGGAGTAACATCATGCTCAATACTTGTGATCGTAGCTTTTTTGATCTACACCAGAAACATATTTGAACCTTGGTTTGTTCAAGGTGCTTGGTTTTTAAGACAAAACGGATTAATCGTAGGCTTTTTTTTAGGGTTTGTGATTATAAAAACTGTTATAGGAACCGCCTTCATCATTTCAAAATTTAACGAAGAGAAAGAAAAAGACGAAAATAATGTTGAACTTTTGACTTTATTAATTATTACACTTAGTTTTTCCTTTTACATCGTCCAAGTATTACTTTATAGGTATTTCAATTTTATAAGCCTTCTATATTTGATTTTCATCGTTCAAATTTGCTTATTAATATTATCCTTAATTTTATTAAGTAATTCTAAACATCAGTATTATTTCACGATGGGAATTCGTAATAAGTTAAGAGAAGGGCAGAGTGACGGTAAAAGATCGAACAATAATGAGGATGATCACGACCAAAAGAACAATCTTAAGAAAAATCTGAAGAAGTTCGTTTCGAAAACAAATTCAAAATTAGTAAGATCAGGAACAGAACCAAGAGATTTCTGGAAGCTTATTAACCCATTAATGTTCGTGACGATACTTAGCACGATTATTGCGATTCTTTATCCGTTTAATCTGTTCGTTACAATCTATATACCGCGCCCATTTAAAATCCCATTAATTCAAATTTTATCTTATATTTCAATTGCCTTAATGCTGTTCATTTTGACTTTTGATGCTTTCAAAAATCGCATTAATCAAAAATTTAGTGATTACCACGAAAACGAGAAGATTTCACGCAGAAAAAAGGCTCTATTTGGACAATTAGACGCTGGTAAATTTCTCGGAGTGTTTTTTGTCGTGAGTCAAATTTTGTATTTTTTTGAATTCCCGATTTATTTTCCACACATTGTCTCTTTTTACCTTTTATTCGGCATCGTTGGAGCTCTTATTTATTTTTTCTTAGGGACTTCTCGGAAAAAAAAGGACAAATTATACGTCATTGCGATATTTACATTGATAGTAAATTTCTTGATAACCTATATAGACGGGATCATTCATGGTGAAAGCACGATAAATGGTTCTTTTGACACATTTTTTCCCTTTATTTATCTTCACAGCTGGGTTAATTTTATAGTTGTAGGAGTTCCAATTGGAATAATATTGAGCGATTTAATCCTAAATTCTGCTTTTAGGCACGTGAATGAAAAAAATATATCAAGCAGAGCGTCATGTTTTGCCTATGCCGCTTTCATTTTTGGCTTGATAATGATGCCAGGTAATTTTTATCTCGGTAATCCTGGTGGAGAACCATCCTTATTTGGAAGCTCAAATTTGCCATTTTTGATTTTTTCCATGTTCTTAGGGATAACCCTCATTAACGGTTTAATTTTTCATTATTTCACTGAAATCCGATTTCAGAAAGAACACCACGAATATAGCTACCATCTTGAAGTAAAGAGGAAGATTAAACCGAAAATTAGCTTTAGGAAGGTTTTTCGTAATATAAAATTAATCAACACTAAAAGCCTTTATCAAGAAAAGGCGAATGCCATTTATTTATCGATAATCATTATTATCTCTCTATTTGGGGGATTTACCATTTTTTTTACTTTTCAAGAAACACAAAAAAGACCAATTGTCGCCTATTCACCGGGAAATTACTATATTTGGCTTCAAAGTTCTTCAGAAAGAGTTTCAAAGAAAGCATTAATATCATTTGCGACGTCGCCACGAATTGATGCAGTCGAACTTTCCTTGGCGAAAAACGAATATGGAGCGTTTCAGTTAGTTTGGCATCCATTAACATCTAAAAATTACATTTTAACTTATAAAATTTCTAACTTCATTAAAAAGGACAATCCATCATCGAGAATTAGCACTGATTGTTTTTCCTTGAGATACGAGGAATTTGTACTTGAAAATGAGATTGCTGACATTTTAGTTCCTTTTGTACAATTAAGAATGAATGAGATGAGAAACTACATTTTTTGGTTTTCCGTAAGAACACCAGATGACATTGTAAAGGGTGTATATGAAGGAAAATTGACCCTTAACCTTAGGAATAACGAAACTGAAACAATTCCTATAAAATTAAACATTTGGAATTTTCAAATTCCTAAAACGCGACACTTAAGAATGAGCATAGGTCCATATAACGACGACGAAGGGGTCTTAGAAAATTACAAAAACCATAGATTTAACGACTATGGAGTGCCTTTACGCCGAGCTGATAGTCTAGAGCAATTAAAATCCGAGAAAGTGTACACTTATTTTTTAAACGAAAAGTCGAATTCTTGGATCTTTAACTGGACTTGGTGGGATAACGTGACAGCTACGAAGCTAGAAAACGGCATGAATGCCATTGCTTTTAAAGACCCGATAGAATGGGAAAATAGGAGGAATCCAGATCTAAATAATACTATAGAAATCTTAAGATTAAAAGGATGGCTCAAACAAGTCCAATATCACCTTGAGAAAAACGGATGGTTAAAATACGCCTATTATTACTTTATTGACGAGTTTAATTTAAACATACCCTCGGGATACACGAGGGAAGAATACTTTAAAAAATTAGAGGATTATCTTATAATATTGAAATGGAGCGCACCAAAACTAAAAATCATGGCAACAGTACCACCTCTAGAAGAATACAAGCATCTTGAAAAGTATTTTGACATATATTGCCCCGTGAGCGAAACTTATGACAAAGAAAAGTGGGACGAATTAATGAGTTCCGGAAAGGAGTTTTGGTATTATCCGTGCATTGGTCCATTCGCACCCTGGCCAAACTCTCACCTTTATAATCGATTATACGAATGCCGAGTTCTCTTGTGGCAAACTTGGCTTTATAAAATACAAGGATATTTGTACTGGGCTTCTAAATATTACGGGCACGGAGTTTACGGTATGGGAGCCAATGGTTATGGCGATGGATGGTTCCTTTACGAACGACATGGCAAATTGTGCGATTCACTTCGATGGGAAAATTATTTGGATGGTGTGGAAGATTACGAATATTTATGGCTATTAGACGCCGTTTTGGATCATTTAGAAAAGCATCCTTGGCTACTTCCTGTAAATGAAATTAAAAATTTACGGGCTGAATTTAATAATATTGTCAATTCTATTGTGGGGGAAAAGTGGGAATATTGCGATCATCCTTCCACTTTGCATTCTGGGCGAGAGAGGATTGGGACAATTTTAGATCATCTAAGTACCGTCGTAAATATTGGTTCTATTGGAGAAGCACCGTGGTTTCCACCTTAAAACCAAGATTGTTTGTTTTTTTTTTCTACTTACTCAAATAAGTGAAATGCTAGATTTTTTTTATAAAAACATCGTTTTAAAAAGAAATAAGAATGGTTTTTATAGTTTGAAAAGATAAAGGCTCAATTAGTTTGAAAATGGGGATTTTTTTACAGATTAGAGTAATGAAAAGTTCAGAATTACCATATCTCAAAGGAAAATTGATTAAACAAGGCATGGAAACTACGATCTTAAAACAACATAACAATCACATTGTCGGAAAAAAAAAAAAAAAAAAAAAAAAATGTTAAATATATTAAATTAAGTTCTTGCTTTCTTTTCATCGTGAATTTGTTTAAGATCTTCTCTTACTTCAAGTAACTTTTGACCGTCCAATGGATAAGTATAGATTGCTATAATGGCAATTATTAAAGCGATTATTGGAAAAATAACCATTAAAGCCCGTAATCCGAAAATTACGTCCGAAGTTACCAGTTCTGGTTCGTAAACTTGCCATCCAACATTAGTAAATATGAGACTTATGGAAAAGAAAACGAAAATATATGCTGATCTTTGAAAGAAAATAGTTACACCGTAATAACTCGCTTCTCTACGCGTTCCTGTTTTTACCTCGTCTTCATCAATTATATCAGCAATGATTAAATCAATAATATATAAAGACCCAGATAAACCAATTCCTAATATAAAAAATACGAATAACCCCGACATTATATCTTGAATGAACAATAATGGTAAAAGAGTAATAATCCAAATTGACATCGAAATCAACCAAGATTTACGCAAACCTATTTTCTGAACAACTGGCTTCCAAAGAATATTAATAAAAATTGCTGCTGAAATAAATGTTATTCCTAATAACAACGCTAAAAAGATTGATTGGCCTTCACCAATATTTAAAACAAATTTTCCGTAAAGCGGAACTATTGTAGGAAGCATCCCATATACAAACCAATTCGCAATTTCTGCAGGAATAAAACGCAAAAAACTTTTATTCTTAACACATAGCTTGATAGTATTAACGAAATTAGGAGCATTTTTATATTCGTCTTGAAATTCAACCTTTTCTTTTGGAGAGAATTTTATAAATAAAAGACCGAATACCACGATTATTATGGCAATAAAAATTCCAAAAATTTGAAATTCAGGCAGATATTTTCGATCTGTTAAATCCGGTATGAATAATGTTGGTAATAAGAAAGCTATAATTAAGCCAATAATTGCAAATGTCTGCCTAATGTTATTTGCTTTTGTTCTCGCTTCCATCGTCTCAAATACTTCAGGAAAAATCGCTATTAAATTGATGTCATACATCGTGAAAAATAGCTCAAAAGCTATAATTATACAAATAAAATAAATGAAATTACTGATTTGGTCATTTATTCCTATTGTAATTGGTGGTGTAAACAATAAACAGAATATAATAGCAATTGGTACAAAAGAAACCATGACCCAGGGAAGGCGCCGACCCCATTTAGTATGCGTGCGATCTGAAAAATATCCTAAGATTGGATCGTTAAAAGAATTCCATATTGAGAAGATCAAGAAACCTAATGATATTAAGATTATGTCAAGTCCAACTACAGCAAAATAAAACGTGAATGTTAAAAATGTGAAGCCCTGATAAGATATAATGCAAGGTATTTGTCCAGTACTATATGCTATAGCTTTTTTATTTGAATAACCAATTTCATCGTTTTTATTATTTTTTTTATTTTTCATGAAAAACAAACTTTAAATTTTTTTATTTTAAATTAATTACATTTCTATGTTTTGAAATATAAATTTTTTGTTAATATTATTAACTCTTTATATCGTTCATCTGCTAATTTAAAATAGGGTAATTTGATACTGAAGCCATGTGATAGTTTGTGTGGATTTCTATTTTGTCTTGTGAACTTAGAATTTTTATACCAAAACTTTTCGTGTATACAATCTCGTTATTTTTCATGATCGCAACTAAATATCCTGGAAATCCAAAAGTTTCTAAATTCTGTTCTAATAATGGTTCTAATTCAGATTTAATCTCAAAACCAGTCAAATTAACAGAAATAATGGAAGAAAAAGTTATAATCGAGGAAGAGAGCCAAAGAAATGGAGATATTAAAAGAAAGAATAAAATTTAATAATTTAATAAAACACATTCTTAAACTGGTTCGAATGCGTTGCTTTTTTCTAAATGATCAAGCATTTTTAAATAAAGACCGTCTCTTTTCTTGAGTATTTCTTTTTCGCTTTTTCCACTATAATCGTAAAGTCCTTTACCTGATTTAGCCCCGAGATGGCCTTTTTCTACTTTTTCGTCAATGATCGATACTCCTAATCCTTTACTCTTTAAAATATCTGAAACCAAATCTAAACCCGTAAAATCTAGTGTTTGAACGACTCCAACGATTGGTAATCGTATGCCTAAACTGTGCTTTATTGCCGTATCAATAGACTCGGGGGTAGCAATTTTTCGCAAGAGGAGTGAAAAAACAATTCCACCAATGGCATTTTGAATTGCGTTAACAATAAAAGCTTCTGAAAATTTTTGTAATACAACTGGCTTTTTACCTAATTTTTCCAGCAGCTTGACAGAGGTCTCAACTACTTCTTTCGACGTCTTTCGACCAGGGACAATTTCAACGAGCGGTATGATGTGAGGTGGGGCAAACCAATGCTGAATCATTAGTCTTTCGGGGCTTTTTACTACTTTTTTTGTAATTTTAAAAACATCTAATGTTGACGTATTGCTTGCCAAAATCGTGTCTTCTGCGCAAAAATCGTTTAATTGTGAAAATACTTTCTCTTTAACCTCCGGGACTTCATTCACGGCCTCAACAACTAATCCCACTCCCTTGGCTGAAACCTCTAAATCCGTTGATGGATGGATACGACTAACAACTGCCGAGATTTGCTCATTGCTTAATTTTCCAAACTCTACTAGAGTATCGAGATTAAATTTAATCAAGTCAACGGCGTGATCCAATCGTTCTTGACTCGTATCAACTAGATTCACATCAATCCCTCCTTGAGCATAAACTTGAGCGATTGAATGACCCATCGTGCCAGCACCGACTATTAAAACGCGCTTAATATCCTTAGCACTCATTTTAACACATTTTGAAATTTACATTAAAATTCAATTTTTTTATAGCTTTATATTAGATATTTGAATTATTATAACTTTCTACAAATATCAAGAAATTATTATTAGAAGTTCTAAAATTAACCTGAAATACGAAAAAGAAAAAATGGAAGAAGTTAAAATTACGGTCATGGTTGACGATTTCAATGGTTCAGAAGTAGGTTTTATACGCTCATATGGTTTTGCTGCTTTAATAGAGATTAACAATAAAAAAATATTGTTTGACGTTGGAACTAAGGTTGATCCGCTTGTAGCAAATCTGAAATGTCATGGAGTTTCTCCTTCTTCTATAGATGCCGTCATTTTGAGTCATAATCATTATGATCACACCAATGGCTTGCCCGGTATTATAAAAAAAAAATCAAATATACCCGTTTTTATTCATAAAGAATGGGATAAGCCCGCAAGTTATAAAGGATTTCAAGTGTCTAAAACAAACAGAGTAATAGTTCAAAAAGCTCGTGAATTAAAAGAAGTAACTCAAGGGCTTTTCTTAACTAATTCCTATTTTTCTCCAGATTATGGAGGTGTATACGAACAGGCATGTTACATTAAAGCTACTAGTTCTTATATCCTCTTATGTGGATGTTGTCATCCAGGTTTAAATAAATTCTTAGAAGACCGAACGTTATTAGATATATCTCAAGACAGCCCTTTACACATTCTTGGAGGCATGCACGGTTTTAAATTCAGTAATAACGAATTTATTAAACTTTCTCCTGTAATAAGATCAATAAATCTTTATCATTGTACTATTAATACAAAAACATTTCAAAAGCAATTTAGAGATAAATGCTTTGTTGGAAAAGTTGGTAAGACTCTAATATTTTAAAGAATAGATAATGAATATTAGTTATTTAAACGAATCATGTAAGCTATTTTGCGTAAAACTTAAAGATTTTTAAAGAGAGTAAATTTTCAATTTATTGGGTGTTAAAAAAATGAAAATTAGACTAGATAAAAATGAAATGCCAAAACCACCACCAAAGGAAGTTATTGATGCCGTGAAAGAAAGCGTAGAAAATATAAATCGCTACACGCCTCAAGGTAAAGTTAACGAATTAATCGATTTGCTCTCTGCCTACGCTAAAGTTCCTAAAGAATCGTTATTTTTGAGTTTTGGTTCGGATGTTTTAATAAAAGAGTTTATATTTCTCTTTTCAAGAGGGAGGCAGGTCATCTTGGCAGATCCATCTTTTTATTTAATTAAAAACGCCGCACAAAATACATCTTCTCCAATACTACAAATAAGGTTGAAAGAGCCTGAGTTTAAACTTTCATTAGCTGCAATAATGGACGAAATCAACAAACCAACATTAATCGTGTTAGACAACCCCAATAATCCAACGGGAAGTTTGATCATAAACCAAAACGATGTTAAAGCTCTTTTAGATAATGAAAATGTAATCTTATTAATTGACGAGGCTTATTTCGAATTTTCAAACGTTACCTACGCTCAAATGGTAAGAGAATATCAGAATCTAGCAGTAGTAAGAACTTTAAGCAAGTCTTTTGGATTAGCAGGGTCTGGGATTGGATACTTAATAATGGCGGATTTAATTAAAGAAAAATTTAAAGGTCTTGAAGTAATGCTCCCCTACCCAAGTATAATTGCGGCAATACACGCTTTAAGGAATAAAGATTACACGATAAAATATATTGAGGAAATGAAACAAGAAAAAAAGAGAGTCATGAATTTTCTTTTAAATTTAGGAATTACAGTATACGAAAGTCATGCAAATTTTCTTTTAATGAAAACAAAATTCCCAGATATCCCTCAAATGCTTGCGAAACATGACATTTTTATCTCAAATTTATCGAATTATTCGTTAAGTCCTGAACATATTAGAGTTACCGTGGGTTCTAAGGACGAAAACGATTATTTTTTAAACACAATTAAGAATTTTATAACATGATTCATTATCACGATTCTATCTCGCCTAACCCCCCTCTGCACCGAGTTAAAATGTAATTTATCACGAGTCTATAAGTGTATTTTTTTACTCTTTTGAGCGAAAATATATCGCAAAACATGGAAGTGATGTTCAATTTCCCCGTGATTTTCTTCTTCTTCCGTAAGTCCAGTCTCAATTATTGAATAATCGATAAAATGATTCGTTAAATCATCTTCGGTGAAATAATGAATAGATCTTCTGGGTTTACTTTCGAACGTGCTATCTTCGACTTTTTTACCTTTACCAAAACTTGTTTCTTCTTCTGAAAATGCTACAAAAAACACAAATCCGTCTTTTTCCAATTGAGCATGACAATTTTTCAAGAATTTCATCCTCTCATCTCTAAGAAATAAATGCAAAACGTTAAAACAGTAGATGCCATCGTAGAGATCGTCGTTAAATGGCATGTCCAGAATCGACCCTTTAATAAAGTTTGTTTTAGGGTCAAATTTTTTCGCAATTCTAAATGCTATATCAGAAATTTCTATACCTGTTACTTCAAAATTTTTATCTGAAAATACTATTGAATTCCTTCCATATCCAGCCCCCGGTATTAATACTTTCTTAACATCATACCTTATAAATAATTCAAGAGCAAGTATTGCGGTATTGCTCGGTGATTCCCCCCAAATTTTTCCTTCATTAGAGAATCTTTTGTTCCAATAATTTTTATTCGCTGATATCTTAGTCTCCTTTTTTTATAGTTCCCTTAAAGGAGGAGAATTGCTTAAAAACGGTTGGGTCACCTTCAATCTTGGCAAATACGTTAACCGCCGAGGCTGCTTTAGGTTTATCGTTAGTACTTGCAGGTGTCCTTCCAAAAAAAATGGCAATCCCATTTCCTTGAATCCAATATCCAATATCACCGACATCGCATTCGATTTGTGAATTTTCTTCCTCAATTTCAATGGATAAACCCGAGCAGTATAATTCTTCTCCCCACCTTTTCAAATCTATTTCTAATGGTAAGCGATCCCATATCGCCTTGCATGTTTTAGGATTCTTATCGTTTAGTAATTTCGCTTTTATTTGACCAATTTTATCGTTTTCAATAATTATATATTCCATGATAATCTCAAGACCATTTTCAAGTTGATTATATAAGATTAATGCGCATTCTTATTTAAACAAGATCTAAACCTAAGGATTCTTAATAAAATTCATGATCCATAAAGTTAATCAAAATTTTAATAAAATAATTTATGAAAGAATATCCGATCCTCCAAGAAAGACCTTACTTTTTCCACATTTTTAATTTGTTTAATAATTTCAGCTGTATATTTTACCATGACTGCTCAAGAAAGCACCTTCTCTTTAGGGAGGTGATGAATTGAGCATGAAGAGAATTCACTAAATTGTCGCACTCCCTTGTTTTAAAAACGTTCAAAATATATTTTAAATAATTCATTCTCTTTGGTCGGATAACCAATGACTTCAAAAAAAGGGAAACGAATTCTACCGATGGAATAGCGGGAAGTTAAGCCTTTGGAGAAAGTGTAAGACTCGGCACGATTCCCGAATCTTGTCGAGCTGTTTTCGGTGAATTAGGAATCCACTTGCTTTATTTAG
>JAUXAJ010000339.1 GCA_030620005.1 Promethearchaeota archaeon
ATCAATCCTACGAAAGAGTCTCAACTCTTGTATTACTCCAACAAATTAATAAATATTTTTCTGATTTACCTAAAATAGCATGTGGCGGGTTCGCTACGGGAGAGGGTTTAGCCGCGGCTTTATCGCTTGGTGCAGGGGCAATAGCCATGGGTTCACGATTTATTGCTTCAAAACAAAGTGAATTTCATGAAAACTACAAAGCATTAATTCCCAGTGGCAAGCCGCAAGATACTGCGCTTTTCACAGGATCTTTTGGTCCTATTCGTTTATTCAAGAATAAATATGCTTCAGAACACCCTGCGCCCAGCACTAAAGAGGAAATGATGGTTTATGAAAAATCTTTAACTGCTAAAGACATGCTTAAAGATCTGGATGCTTATGATAGGGTGTATAAAGGAGATACTGAAAATGGAGCGGTACTACTTGGTCAATCAATTGGAATCATTGATAGTATTGAAGATGTTAACGATATCATTGAAGGAATAATAAAGCAAGCAGAAAGCATCATAAGGAACAATTTTTCCTTGTTAAAATAGGAGAATCATAATTTTCCTTTTTTTTTTCTTCTTTTAACCGCATGTAACAAAAATTTTCTTATTATTCATTCGAATGATCCTTGTTTTTATTTTCAGTAACTTTCAATATTATTATGTCAGATCAAATCAAGATTCTTTTGTATATTAAAAACATGCTTGCGGATTTGCTTTATCTCAATGGTATCATTGCCACTGAAATAATTAAAATCACCGAGAATACTGCAACTATTCGTCATGGCAAGGAATTCTTAAAGGAGACTTCTTGTCCCGCAGAACACAATGAATTAAATAAAAAAGTAATAGAGATCTTGAAAAAATATCATAAGCAACCGGGAGAATTAGCGGATCTAGAGAAACACGTTTTAAAGCATCTAGAATAAATAATGGATAAGAATGATGTCAAGAAATTTTGATAAGTTTGTAGACAATCTTCAAAAAGAAATAAGAAAAAAAGAAATTGAAGACCATAACGAAAAAATTGTTGAATTGTTTCACAATCCTCAAAACTGGGGGAAACTTCCAGAAAAAGAAATAACCGCGTATCACGAGGGGAGAGGGGGTCCTAAAGGATATTCTTTGGGATTTTATGTTAAAATACGAGAAGGTTTTATTGACAAGGCGAGTTTTATAACAGATGGATGTGGTGTGATGGTAGCTACTGGAAGTCAAACCACCTTACTAATTGAAGGTAAATCTTTAGAGTATGCGAACGATTTAACGCCAGAAAATATAGATGAAGCTTTAGGCGGATTGCCTGAAGATGAAAAACATTGCGCTGAACTATCAATGACCACACTTAAAAGTTTAATTGAAAAATATAAAGGTAATGAAACATAATTAATTTTATCATGGTTAAAATTCAAGTAGAAAATATTGATATTCCAATTAAAAAAGACAACATTAGCCTAAAAAGTTCAATTTATTATACCACAAATACCCCTTTAAAAGCCCCTTGGATTTTAAACCTGGCTGGATTATTCGATCATAGAGAAAGTTATTTTGTGAAATTGTTCTCCGAAAAATTTGCTGAAGCAGGTATTTATGTATTAAGTTACGATTATCGAGCTCATGGTGAAACTGCCAAGCAAACTGGAAAAAATTGGCTGAAGTTGCTCCCAAAAATTTTTTCTGACGTAAAAGAAGTAATAGATTGGACCATGGTGAACAATTCAAATAGGATTTTGGACGAAAAAATTGCGCTATTTGGTCGAAGTTTGGGAGGGGCGATTATTTTAACTCAAGGTTATATCGACGAGAGAGTAAAAGCACTCATCGCTCTTTGCACGCGCTATGATTATCATATAGTTAAAAGAATAAAATTTCCAGAAGAAACAATAAGAAAAATTAGTCCTAAATATTACATGAAAAAAACGCCTAAAAATAACGAACGCATTTTATTAGCACACTGTCAAGACGACCCTCAAATCATGTTTAAGAATTTTATTCAAATTAAAAAACATCTTGGATTAAGAGATGAAAATGCTTTGGAATTTGAAACGGGACGACATTCGTTCAAAGGACACAGAGACGAAATATTTGAACGATCGATTGAGTTCATAAAAAAAATATAATATTAAAATCCATAAATTAAAGTCTACACATATTTAAAAAAAGTGTGATTATCGTGAAAAAGATTGTTATTGTAGGGCCAGCATCTCAAATGCTTGGCGTAAGAATAGCTCAAGAGTTAGGGGCAGAATCCATCAATACGGAATTTAAAACTTTTCCTGACGGAGAAAACTACCTTAGAATTAATATAGAAGATGAAATCATGATAGAGGGTAAAGAAATCATAATTGTCCAATCAACCGGACCAAGTTCTAGTGGAAATCAAAACGCTCGATTATTCGAATTGATGATGATGATTGAGGCCACAAAACGCATGAAAGCTTCAAAAATTACACTGGTTGTTCCATATCTAGCTTATGCTCGACAAGACAAGATATTTAGGCCTGGTGAATGTCAATTTTCTAATTTTGTAATGAAAATAATTAATTCTTTAGGTATAGATGAATTTTATGTGGTGGATGTTCACGCTCCTAAAGTCTTAGAAGAATTAAACTGTAAAGCAATCAATATTGACTCCATGGAAGTATTGGCAAAATATATAAAAACATTAGGAGTGAAAGATATTGTCGTGGTTTCTCCAGATAAAGGAGCTGTAGAGAGATCAATGGCTTTTGCCAAGCATTTTGGAGATGACGTTCCAGTAGATTTTTTTAAAAAAAAAAGAGACGTGAAAACTGGAGAGATCTCGATGTCAGGAAGGTTAGGGCTCCAGAATAAAGACGTCGTTATCGCTGACGACATCATTGCAACAGGGGGGACGATGGCCTCTGCAATAAAGTTGTCCAAGGATAACGGCGCCAACAAGGTATACGCAGTAGCCACGCACGCCCTTTTGCTACAAAACGCAAAATACAGGATATTAAATGCAGGGGCGGATGATATAATTGGAACTGATTCCATTGATAACGAAGCCGGTAAGGTTTCCTTGGCAAAAGTAATCGCAGAATATTTAAAATGAGAAAGCTGGACTATTAATTGCTTAATAGTTTTTTATTATTTCTAAAACCAATTCTCGGGTTTTGTTTTTTAGCTCCTTTATTGTAGAATCGTTTAAAATTTTATGATCTGCCTTGTTAACGACATCTGCAAGTCCAAATCCAATTTCTCTTTTGTCTCTCTCCCTTAAATCCTCAATAGCGATAGGATCGTCGCTTCGACCTCTTTTTAAGAGTCTTTTAAGTCTCTCTTCTTCGTTAACATCAATGGCTATTAATGGGAATTTCCACGATTTTTTAAACTCATTCACTTCTGAAAGAGATCTAACACCGTCTACAAAAATGACATTACTATTCAAACTTTTTATTAATTCAACGCATTTCCTAGCAATTATTCCAGGACCTCCTTTATTGCGTAATTCTTTAGCAATCTTTCCTAGATTTTCTCCGATAGGTTCCATATTCCTGCTTATAACTTCACTACGAATGATATCACCCATGGTTACAATAATACCTAAATCTTTAATAGATTTTATTGCTGTAGATTTACCAGATCCGGGAGTACCACAAAAACCAATAACTTTCAATGGAAAAAACCAAAATGATTATTGATAATTTAAAAATCGTTAAAAAAATATTTAACTGCTTTTATATTTTTTTTGATAACCTTATATATTTAAAAAATAATATTATATTAAGAAATTTGAGAAATTTTAAATTAGAAACTAAATTACTAATATCATAGACTTCTTTTAAATCACTAAATAGAACATCTTGCCAATGAGGTTCTTTAATGCCTAATGAAACTACTCTTATAATTAGAAACAGAACTGAAAAGGATAGATTAATAAAAGACGCCATTTTTGCTTTTTCTGGAGGACGAAAATCAATTTTGATAAAAGGCGAAGGAGAAGAGATATCAACAGCTGTAGAAGTCGCCGAAATCCTCAAACATAGATTGTATCCCAATATTGAAATCTCAAATGTTTTTTTAGGAAGTCGTCCATATTACAATAGAAGGCAAGGATTTAATCGAAGACAAAAAGGGTATGATAACCCGAGAAAGAAAGATTTGATTTCTAAAATTGAAATTACTTTAAAAACTAAAACCTTCTAATTAACGAATGACAGCTACTAATTCGAATTTTAAAAATTTAGGTCCATTATTAGGCGAAACTAGAACTGCAGCCATCTGTGAGATTTGTTCAAATTACATATATGTTCAAATCTATCAGGATCCGACCGCTAAAAACAAGCAGAAAAAAGTTTTCGTCTGTAAGAACTGCTTATCAAACGATAAAGTTTAATTGTTTTCATGAAACGGTTTTTCGAGATAGTTTGTCGAAAAAAATTTTGAATAAGAAGACACAATTTCTGAAATATTTTTTCAATTCTATATAATCCTCTTTTGTTTCATTAACGATTTTTTTTTAGTCGTTGCTTTTTGTTTTGAGTTAAAGGAATTTTTTTCTTAATCTATAGAAATTAAGGAATTAAGGAACGCTTGATTTTCCTATTTTCAAGATATTTGTTCCAATCAAAGCTCATTACAAAAAACATTACTGTTAACGTGGCTAGCATTATTATTGATTCAGTTATGATACTCGATGTAACATCCGGCTCTACTCCAGTTGCTAAATATCCTAAGGAAATTAAAATCGGCCACATGCAGTATAAAATTGTTGTAAATGATTTTCCTAACCATCCCGGAAGGATACATTTCCAGAAAGGATATTTAAT
>JAUXAJ010000360.1 GCA_030620005.1 Promethearchaeota archaeon
CTTCCATTTCAAAAATATTACCGTATTTTTCGGCTAGTTCATCTATTGAAACACGCTGCATTTCTTCTATTATATTTTCAAACTGGTTTTCATATTCTAAAAGGTCTTCGCCTTTAATTTTATCTATTAACAGATACTTGCAATGTAGAAACCGCTTTCCTCCCACATATATCACGGTTCCCTTTCCTTCTAATCGTAATTCCAAATACTCGTTAATCTTGTACCCTTTTAATATCATGACTCTTAAAAATAATTTCACGATTTTTTCTTAATTGATCGAAGATCAACTTAATATTTAAATGCTTGCTGTGGTTTTTGGTTTGTTATAACATGTATTTGGTTTGAAAAGCCGAGAAGTACTTATCTCCGCGTGTTTAGGGGTTATATATAATAGCAAAAAAATTATTGCTTTACACTTCCATTTATTGAAGAATAAATTTGCCAAAATTTAGTTCAGAAATTTATTTCTTCGAAGAAGCTCAAAAAGTTCTTCATAGAATGAATTTTGACCATTAATATCACGAAATAAGTTTTTTATAATATCATTAATTCATTTTAATAGATAAAATATTATGTTAGTGATAATTCATGGAGAGAAAGGATTCAAAAAGGCTCGTTAAGGAAGTTTTGCCTTCAGAAACCGTCTCCATTATTGGAAGTATTCTCGCCGGAATAGTTTTGACGCTTTTAATACTACCATTTGAAAGCTTTTTTGTTTTAATTTTAATCGTTCCCGCCTTACTATCGTTGAGGGGTAATCTAAGTGGTCCTTTTATAGCTAGAACGTCAAGGGATTTAATTATCGGTGAATTTAACAAGAAATCTTGGATAGAAAATGTATTGGCAACATATTTACTTTCACTTGTTACCGCCGTTCTAATTGGAATCTCTAGCATATTACTACAATTATTCTTGCTCCAGGTGTCCATATTGTCAAATGATACGCTAATTGCAATTCCAATTTTATCAATTTTTTTTGCATTATCATTATCAATTCCTTGCTCAACTATTTTAAATTTTTTGTCGTTTAAACATGGTTTAAACCCAAACAACGTGGTAAATCCCATCATGACCGCGATAGACGATTTTTTTACGGTTCTTAGCTTTTATTTCGTAATAACTTTATTAGGGGTCCCCTGAATGAAGTATTTTTGGAAAATATTCAAGGAATCAATCATTGTTGTGGTCATTTCTTCGCTATTGGGATTAGTCTCTGGAACTATTTTGTCAATCAACGAGGAAATCTTATATGCGTTTCCAATAATACTTTTACTTTTACCTTCTTTAAATTCATTAATTGGAGATATGAGTGTTGTTTCGATATCGCGTCTGACATCTTATTTATATATTGGAATCATCCCCCCAAAAGTTCAAAAATCAGACAGACTTAAGGAAGATTTCATTGGTCTTCTGATGACAAACTGTTTAGGTTTAATTATTTTGATTTTATTTGGGTTTGGTATTAGTTATTACACAGAAATCCCCGTGGTCAATCCATTCTTAATTGTTTTCGTTATCATTTTAACGATTTTACTGTTATTTTCAATATTTTTTGTTATTTTATTTGTAAGTTCCATTTTTCTTTTTAAAAAAGGTAAAGATCCTAATAATTTTTTAATTCCTTTTGTAACTTCATTAGCAGATTTCCTAACGCCCTTGCTGCTTATTATATTTATCCAAATATTTATATAATATCAAAATTAAAAATGAATTGAGTGATAAGAACATAATGCCAGTAAAAAAGAAGAAATTTCAATACAAGCCTTTATCATTAAAAGATATACTAAGAGAAATGAAACAAAATATTGACTTAATGATAGACTTGTCTTATAGTGCAGTTAAATTCTCTAGCAAGGAAATAGCTGACGAGGCTTATAAAATTGAGCAAAGAATTCACGAGCTGACATTTTTATTAAATCTTCAAATAATACAAACCCAAGCAGGTGGATTTAAAGCAGCAAAAAGTTTAGAGCCTATAGTTGTAATGGGGTATTCTATTGATAAAATAAGCGATGCGTTGTCTGATATTGCGAGAGTTGTTTATATTAATTCGGATATTTCACATTTTGCTCAATTATTTTGGGACGATGTCCCAGAACCTATTGTGAAGGTTTGCGTGAATAAAGGCTGCGAATTTATCAATCAATTTCGTAAAGAAATCCATTTTAGATCAAAACTCGGTGTAGATCTGATTGCCATCAAGAGAAAAGATAAATGGCTTTTTGGAAAAGACGAAAAAATATTTGACGGCGACATTTTAATAATTAAAGGTGAAATTCAACCAATCATGGAGGTTAAGAGTTCATGTTGCGATACAGAACCAATATCTTTTCATGTTGAAGCCCAAAGAGATGAATTTGAATTTGATCTTTCCAACTCTGAAGTCTACGAAAAACTTAAAGAGCTTAAAAAAATGTACGTTCAAATTACGGACATTTCAGAAACGATGATTGAATTGTCTTTGGCAGCGTTGTTTTTTAACAGTTTTGAATTGGCTGAAGACATTTTAGAAATGGAAGAATTAATGGACGGTCTAAATATCGCATTTGAAAAAGATCTTTTAGACATGGCACATTTAGTCAAGAATCCAAGAGACTTGACTGGCATCATGAGAATCGTATTTTCTTGCGAATTAATAGCCGATGCTGCTTCAAACATAGCGGAAAATATTGTAAAAGGTTTTAAACCGCATAGAATCCTTCAAAAAGCCATTGAGGAAACGTCTGAAATTGTTGTTAGAGAAACCCTTTCGGACGATTCTTTCTTTAAGGATAAAACTTACCACCAATTACAAGATAGCCGCTATAAAAAAGGGTTTCACATCATTGCTCTAAAAAGAAAAAACAAGTGGATTTATAGCTTCAAATCAAATTTTCTTTTTGAAAACGGAGATCTTTTAATCGGTTTAGGACCTAAGGAAACTGTAAATCAATGGCGGAGATGCGTCAACCCTGAAAAATTTAAGGAAGAATAATAATTAAAGAAGGAAAAACTCATGAATAAAGAATATCAAAAAAAAAGATTTTTAGACACGATGGTTGAAATTTCTGAGCAGGTTAAGAAAAACTCAGAAGTTATTGAAACGGAGAAGGTTTTGCAATTAATAGATTTAATTCTCCAGGTAAAAGAAGAAAATGGCATGGTATTTACTTATGGTGCTGGTCGTTCAGGCTTCGTGGGACGCTGCTTTGCGCAAAGATTGATGCATTTAGGAATAAATTCGTGTTTTGTTTCGGATGCCGTTACATATCAATATACTAACAAGAATTTAGTAGTTATTATTAGCGGAAGCGGAGAAACCACATCTCCGGTGGCAATCGCTCAGAAAGCGAAAAGAATTGGAGGAAAAATTGCGGTGTTCACTGGAAATCTAGATAGCACGATAGGGAAATTAGCCGATTGCAAGATTAAAATTGAAGGCAAAAGCAAAGATGTTGCTATCTCTCAAAAAACCCTCGCCCCATATACGACTCTATTTGACGTCTCAACTTTATCCGTTCTTGATTCGATAGGAGGAACGTTAATGGAAATCTTAGGAGTTTCCGAAACGGATATAGATAAAAGACACGCCACTATTGAATAAATTCTAATGATTAATCTTTTAAAATCCATTTTTTCTTATTAAATGAATGGCAATGGAAATCTTGGAAATTGTCTTTTATTAATCCAGATAATAAAAGACACAAAATCGACCGCATCCAACAGTATATAGATGATGGTGCCGAGGAAATCATGTTTTCGGGTATACCGTCCAAACCGAAACTGTTTGAGCTTATTTATCATGATCACTCAAGAAAACTCCATGCTTTAGCGTGGAGATGAATTGAGTCTTATTTTTTTTTTACAAGAAAAATCACTAAACCATCGCACTATAAACCATTTAAACGAGGATAACCTCCATAATACTATAAAATGATTAAAGCTATTAATGTTCGGATATACCCGAACAAGACGCAACGAATGCAGATTAACAAGACAATCGGATGCTGTCGTTTCATCTATAACCAAATGCTCTCGGAAAGAAAAGAGATCCATGAAAGGTTAAAAGACGATAAGGAAGCACTCAAATCTTACAAGTACAAGACGGAAAAGCAATATAAAGAAGAGTTTCCGTTTTTAAAAGAAGCAGATTCAATAGCTTTACAATCCTCAAGAGAACACTTGCTTGAGGCA